>JBCCHD010000015.1 GCA_039028935.1 Pseudomonadota bacterium
CGCTGGCCGCCTTGATCGGCGTGATGTTCATGGTGGTGATCGGTACCTTTGCGTGGCGCAGCCTGATGATCCTGCGCCGCATTCCGGCATCGGATACGTTCGTGATGATCCTTGTGACCATTGTGACTGTGGCGACAGACCTTGCCCTTAATGAGGCATAACGCAAACATTTTCCGCCCGAAATGCGCTATTATCTTTCTCACTAACTTCTGATTCAGAAAGGACGACCCTGTGGCTACCTCTTCGAACTACGTTGCCAAAATTCCCAATCGGGACGGCCGTATCCATTACACGGATGAAGAACACGCCACGTGGTCCACCTTGTATGCTCGCCAGGAAAAGGCCATCGCGAACGTGGCGTGTCGCGAGTACCTCGAGGCGCTCGATCGCTTGGATCTGCCAAAAGACCGCATTCCCCAGTGTGTTGAACTCTCTGAACGCCTCTCCGATCTCAGTGGCTGGGGCGTCACGCCGGTACCGGCACTCATCAGCTTCGAGAAATTTTTCAATCTCCTGGCTAACCGACAATTCCCCGCAGCCTCGTTTATTCGTCGCCCTGAAGATCTCGACTACCTTGAAGAGCCCGATATCTTTCACGAGGTATTTGGGCATGTACCGCTGCTTACCGATCCGCGTTTTGCCGCCTTCTCTCAGGCCTACGGGCAGGCAGGGTTGAACGCCGATAAAAAAGATCATGCAATGTTGGCGCGACTCTACTGGTTTACGGTCGAATTCGGACTGATTCGTCGCAACAATGAGCTCAAGGTATATGGCGCAGGCATCGTGTCATCGCCCGGCGAGTGCGAGTATGCACTCAATGACAAGCGACCTTTGCGCAAACCATTCGATCCTCTGGACATGTTGCGCACGCCTTATCGAATCGACATTTTTCAAACAACGTACTTTGTGATCGATACGTTTGATCAGCTGTTTGACCTATCGCAGCGTGATTTGGGCGCGTTAATTCGTGAAGCGAAATCGCTTGGCATGCACGAACCCAACTACCCTGCCAAAGCATCCTGAATACACTTGCCTGTTAACGAAACGGCGCCCATTGCGCTGAGGATCTGTTATGAGTGAACTTGCCGATAAACACTGCGTGCCCTGCGAGGGCGGCGTGCCAACGCTCGAGCCGGATGTTGCCAAAGCCCTACTCGGCAAGCTGGCAGAGGGTTGGTCGATTAGCGACGACGGCAAGGAGATCGTCAAAGATTTTCAGTTTAAGGGCTATTACAAAACCATTGCGTTTGTAAATGCATTGGCGTGGATTGCCAACAGTGAAGGCCACCACCCAGACCTGGAAGTCGCCTACAATCACTGCCTCGTGCGTTACACAACGCATGCGGTCGATGGCCTGACCGAAAACGATTTTATCTGCGCTGCCAAGATTGACGCGCTCATTTAATTGACGCGCAGATCGTTGCCCGGCACGGCTCTCTTGCACGGCGCGCGGACCATTGGGCATTGATTCTCGGCGCAACCCCGCGCGGCGCATGGCGGCATTAGCGCGTACCGAGCGCCTCGCGAGCGAGAAGACTTTTAACGCCCGGCCAGTTATTGAGCAGCCCCATTCCCAACGAGCGGCCCTGACGCAGCACTGGCTGCGACTGGGTAAACATATGGTGCAGCGCATCGATCGTCATCTGCATCTTGCGGTTTTCGTATTTACGCGCGCGCTCATACTGGCGTAGCGCCAGCTGATCACCCACCCCATCGCCGCGTTCGCGCCCCGCATCCAGTGCGCCGGCAAGTTCGGCCACGTCGCCAAAGCCAAGATTGACGCCCTGACCAGCCAGAGGATGCACAACGTGGGCCGCATCGCCAATCAGCGCCACACGCGGCCCGACGTAGCGTTCCGCTCGCAACAGGCCCAAGGGAAAGGTGGCGCGTTGACTGGTCAGCGTCAGGCCACCCAACACGCCATCACACGCGTCGGTCACTGCCGCGCAAAATGCATCGTCATCCAGCGCCTTCACCGAATCCGCCGCCTCATTGTCGAGCGACCATACGACCGACACGTCACCGGATGCCAACGGCAGAAGCGCAATCGGACCGGTCGATAGAAAACGCTGCCACGCAGTCCGCTCATGCCCGTGTTCAGGTCGTAAAGTACACACAATGCCCTGCTGAGCGTAACTCTTTTGCACCACCTTAATGGCCTGCAGAGCGCGCACCTGGGAGCGCATGCCGTCCGCACCGACCAGCAGGCGTGCGGTGTGTTGCGCGTGGCCCGTGTCGAACACCCGCACGCCATCGCGCTCGTGCACAACCTCCTCGAGCATTGAGTTGAAAACAAGTTCGATGCGCTCGTGTGCGCTGGCCTGCTGATACAAAGACCATTGCAGCGCGTCGTTATGCACGATGTGGCCAAGCGGCGTTACACCACAATCGGCACCACTGAATTCAAGGGCACGATCACCAAACGGGGTAACGGCCTCATCCCACACGCGCATGCGCTCAAACGGCGAACAGAATGGCGGCGCAATCGACTGCCAGGCACCCAAGGCGTCGAGCAAGGCTTGACTGCGCGGATTGATCGCGGACACGCGCAACCCCTCGAGACTGGGGGCCTCATAGGGCGGCGCCGCTTCGAGTACGCGCACCGACATGTGTTTTGTTGCCAGCTCACAAGCGAGCGACAAACCCACCAACCCACCGCCGCTGATCAGTACATCGCAATCCGGTTTCACGCGCGCTCATCCACTACACAAGTACCGTTAGGCCGAGCGCCGATTCTCAGCCCGATGCATAAAGGACTCAACATCATCGGCCTGTTTGACCAAATGCTTACTGAGCACATCGGGACCGCGCCGTGTAACCGCGACATCGTCTTCAATTCGAATGCCGATACCTCGAAAGGCTTTGGGTACGTCGGCCTGTTGCGGTACGTATACGCCCGGCTCAATGGTCAGCACCATGCCCGGCTCTAACAGTCGCCAACGATCGTGCACGTGATAGTCCCCCACATCGTGCACATCGATTCCCAACCAATGACCCGTGCGGTGCATAAAAAACGTTCGGTACGTTTCCTTTTGAAGCACCTTGGACAGCGGCCCGTCGAGCAGTCCCTCACGAATAAGCCCTTTGGCGATCACCCGCACAGCGGCATCGTGTGCGTCGTTCCAATGATTGTCGACCACCACACGGTCAATGGCGGCCAGATTGGCTTCATAAACAATGTCATAAAGCGCTCGCTGAGCATCAGAAAAACGCCCGTTCACCGGAAAAGTACGAGTGAGGTCTGACGCGTAATAGTCGATTTCGCATCCCGCGTCGACCAGCACCAAATCGCCATCCCGCAAGGGCTGATCATTCTCGATATAGTGAAGGACACACGCATTGGCCCCGCCACCCACGATTGCAGGATAGGACGCCACGCCCTTGTGGCGGCGAAATTCATGCAGATACTCGGCTTCGAGTTCGTATTCAAACATCCCGGGTCGAACGGCTCGCATAGCGCGCTGATGGGCAATGGTTGCCACCTTCGCCGCATGCCGCATAGCGACGATTTCGCCGCGACTTTTGTACAACCGCATGTCATGCAATATGTGTTCGAGCGCCACAATTTCCTGAGGCGGACTGCTTGCCCCAGACTGCCCGCCGCGACGCAGACCGTTGAGCCAGCCGATAAGCTGCTGGTCGAAACTTGGGTTACGGCCCATGGTGTAGTACACGCTACGGTTCTCCATGAGGCCAGGCAATATATCGTCGAGGTCGGAAATGGGGAACGCGTCATCCGCACCAAACGCGTCGATGGCTCCTTGAGGCCCGGCGCGCGCGCCATCCCATGCCTCCTTGTCCGGGTCGCGCTCACGACAGAACAGCACAAACTCGGCCTGTTCGCGGCCGGGCATCAACACCGCCACCGATTCTGGCTCTTCAAACCCGGTCAAATACCAGAAGTCACTGTCCTGTCGATAAGGATGATGCACATCGCGACTGCGAATCAGTTCAGGTGCAGACGGCAAAATAGCAATCGTGCCGTCTCCCATCGTGCGTGCGAGTTGACGTCGACGTTTGGCGAATTCCTCAGGTTTAATGGCCACGCGGTGACTGCCTGTTAATGCGAAGACGGCGCAGAGCCGCCAAGCTCGACAAGTTCTTCATAGATCAGTTGCACCCCAACTCTTACGTATTCGCTAAGTTCGAAAAAATCGTGTTCGCTGCTCTCGCTGTCGTCCTCTACCGTTGCCTTGGTGAGCTCGACCAGATCCTTGAGAATCTCTTCACAGTCGCCAGGGAGTCCCTCAAACTGCTTAAGTCCGCCCTGCGCCAGTCCGTACAAATAGCCTTGGCACCAACTGGCGAGCGCCGCGACACGCGCACTTAACGGTGTGTCATCATCGGGCAACAACAATTCGAAACTGAGGTCATCACTGTCCAGCGTGGCGGTCAGTTTGGTCGCCGCCGTGCGCAACTCACCGTCCGCCGATGAACCAGCCAGATCTGTGTCTTCGGCCAGCGTGCGCAGCCAGTCGTCGATCGCCCCCTGCGAATGGGTGCAATACAGTCCGATCAGCGTGCCGTGACTCTCTGAAGCCTGCGCGCCTCCGGCTCGATAGCTGGCGAGCATATTGTCAAATTCGGTAAACAACACGGCAGATTCTCGCTGTTAGAAACGAACGCCATCGTATCATCGACGCACCCGAACGGCACGATGGCGATCGGATATTGACCCAAAAATGGACCCGACATATAGTGGCGCGATGAGTGACCAAAGCCCAAAACAGCAGTTCGAACTCGAACTCAAAAAACTTGAAAACCGCATCAGCGAGCTGTTGCGCGCCTGCGGTCAACTTAAGGACGAGAACCGCTCCCTGCGACATCGCCAAGACACACTGATCAACGAACGTGCCGGCCTGCTGCAGAAAAACGAGCAGGTTCGCGCCCGCGTTGAGAGCATGATCAGCCGCCTAAAAGCAATGGAGACCGGCTCATGAGCATCAGTCCTGTCAGCGTGCGCATTCTTGATAAGGAATACCAGATCGCCTGCCCTGCCGACGAACACGCGGACCTCATGCGCTGCGCGGAAATGCTCAATAGCCGCATGCGCGAAATTCGCGACAACGGCAAGGTGATCGGACTTGAGCGCGTCGCGGTGATGGCGGCGCTCAACATTAGCCACGATCTGCTGCGGGCCAGCACCACGGACGATAAGGTGGATGACGGCATGGGAGACCGCCTCAAATCGCTGCGCCGTCAGGTCGAGTCGGTTCTGGAGGACAGCCAACAGCTCGAACTGTGAACCAGACCGTTTGCCCTACCCCACTGGGGGGTCTACACTTCCCATTCGCGTTGCTGCGGTGTTCGAATACGGCCGGGATCCTCTCGACCCTAAATATCTACCCAGGGGCCATGATCTGTCGACGCTATTGTGCATATCCGCCAGGGCGGAGAGCCTACGGCATCACGGCTAGCCCCACCTATTGCTCTGGCTCGAGAGCAATGGCTGAAAACGGCACAGGCGGTAACGCGTCTCTTTTCTTCTTGTGAGCGCTCCATCGAAGCAGTCTCTTCGCACACAACTGCGACGACGACGACGAGAGTTGGACGCGCGAGCGCAAAAACAGCGAGGCGAATCGTTTAAACAACGCGTCTTGCGCACCCCCGAATATCAGCGAGCCGGCGCGATCGCCGGCTACATGCCGGTTCACGGCGAACTCGACATTCGACCCCTTCTGCGCAGCGCGATTGAGAACGGTCGCGCGGTGTACCTTCCGGTAATCGACGGTGCGTCGATGTGGTTCGCGCGCTGGAATGGCCGTACGCCGCCCATCGATCGAACCTCAAACCTCCCTCAACCGCTCAAGCGTGATACCCGCCTACTCAACGCAAGGCAGCTCGATTTAGTGTTTGTGCCACTCGTCGGTTTCACCGCTCAAGGCGCGCGCCTGGGCCAGGGAGGCGGCTATTACGATCGCATGTTTGCCGTGCAAAAAGGCGCGCGCTGGCGCCGACCGACTCTAATCGGCGCCGCTCATGACCTGCAGCAAGTTGCGCACATACCGACAGACCCGTGGGACGTGCCTCTGCCATGCATCATTACCAATCAATTCACTTTTCGACAGTAAGAGAGCCGCAACATGAACTATTGGCTGTTTAAATCCGAGCCCGACGAATTCAGCATCGACGACCTAAAACAACAACCCAAGAAAACCGAACATTGGGATGGTGTAAGAAATTATCAGGCGCGAAACATGATGCGTGATGAGATGAAAAAAGGCGATCGTGGTTTTTTCTATCACTCCAACTGTGACGTGCCAGGCATCGTTGGCACGGTGCGAATCAGTCGCGAAGGCTATCCCGATCACACCGCGTTTGACCGAAACGATAAACATTTTGACCCGAAAAGCGATCCTGACAATCCTCGCTGGTTTATGGTCGACGTCACATTTATGCGCAAATTTCGACAAAAACTCTCGCTAAAAGAGCTGCGTGAATACACAGAAAATGAGCTTAACGAACTGCCTTTACTTCGCCGCGGAAACCGGCTCTCGGTAATGCCCGTAAGCAAAGAAAACTGGGACTTCATTCACGCTTTAGCGGGCGTAAAGCCCAAATAGACCTATATTTAAGGCATTTTCGCGAATAGCGCAGAGCGCCGTAAACAAAACGCGTTCGCAATGAACACAAAAACAACGCGATATCAGCGTGTGCTGTGCGCGCATTGGCTCGATTCGTAAGGGCCGTAGAGCTGCTTGCAACAATTCGTAAGTTGCTGGAATTTTTGACCTTAGTGTATATACTCGTCGGTGGACAACCCGACATGGAGACCATTAACATGGCTACTAAAAAGAAGACCACTCGTCGCAAAAAGGCGACAACGCGAAAGCGTAAAACAGCAGTGCGCAAGAAAAAGACCACTGCACGCAAGAAGAAGAAGGTAACGCGTAAGAAGAAAACGACGCGTAAAAAGAAAAAGAAAGTCGCGAAAAAGAAAAAGAAGGTAACGCGTAAGAAGAAGACTACGCGCAAGAAGAAAAAGAAAGTCGCGAAAAAGAAAAAGAAGGTGACGCGTAAGAAGAAAACCACGCGTAAGAAGAAAAAGAAAGTCGCGAAAAAGAAAAAGAAGGTAACGCGTAAGAAGAAGACTACGCGTAAGAAGAAAAAGAAAGTCGCAAAAAAGAAAAAGAAGGTAACGCGTAAGAAGAAGACTACGCGTAAGAAGAAAAAGAAAGTTGCGAAGAAGAAAAAGAAGGTAGCGCGTAAGAAGAAGACTACGCGTAAGAAGAAAAAGACCACTCGCAAGAAAGCGACGCGCAAGAAAGCGACGCGCAAGAAGCGAGCAACGAAGAAAAAGCGCAAAGTGAGACGTAAGAAGAAGTAAGCGTCTGCGCATAGCTCCTTCGGGAGCCACGGCCAACGGTTCAGCGGTGGAGCGCCACTGAACTTAGGCCAGAAAACAGGCCCGCGCTCCGGGCCTGTTTTTTTTGGCCTATCGGAAAGGCCAGAACCGGGCGGTCAGCGCCGCCAAGTGAGTAATCGAGCAGCCTGCCGCTAACGACCTTGCGCTAAACGCCGAGGCGGGTAGACTTTGGCCAGTATCGAGCGGGAGACAAACCAATGTCCACATCGGCAAAAATGATCGCGGCCCGCGCCGCGCTGAGTTACCTCAAACCCAACTCGATTGTGGGTGTTGGGACGGGCTCGACCGTCAACTGCTTTATCGACGCACTGGGCGAATCCGAACTTCAGCTCCAGGCAGCAATATCGAGTTCGGAAGCCTCGACTCGACGACTCAAGGATATTGGCGTGAT
The DNA here is from genome assembly GCA_039028935.1 of Pseudomonadota bacterium. Taxonomy (NCBI): domain Bacteria; kingdom Pseudomonadati; phylum Pseudomonadota; species Pseudomonadota bacterium. Next base: position 7,758 of record JBCCHD010000015.1, read on the forward strand.
GGTTGTCGATCTCAATGACGTCGACGCGTTCGATGTCTACGTGGACGGGGCCGACGAGGCCAACCCATCACTCGAACTGATCAAAGGCGGCGGCGGCGCGCTGACGCGAGAGAAAATCGTGGCACAGGCGGCCGAACAATTTATCTGCATTGTCGATGAATCCAAACTAGTTGAAACGCTGGGCCAGTTCCCACTTCCGATTGAGGTCATACCCATGGCTCGGTCAAAAGTCGCACAGACTATTGAAGAAGCCGGCGTTGAGGCACGCTATCGCGAGGGATTTGTTACCGACAACGGCTGCCACATTCTCGATGTGCATGGCTTGGCCATCGATCGCGCTCGGGATACCGAGTCGCAGCTGAATCAAATTCCCGGCGTCGTGACCGTTGGACTATTTGCCCATCGCCCCGCCGACGTGCTCATCGTGGGTGACGAATGTGGGGCCCGAGAAATTGCGCGCGCAGCACCGCGCTGAGTGAATCGACGTCGCGCCACGTGAGCGGAGCATAAAAAAACCGGCCAGCTGGCCGGTTTTTTGTCGGTAGTCGTGTCTGTTTAGCGTTTCGAGAACTGAGTGGCTCGACGCGCTTTGCGCAAGCCCACTTTCTTACGCTCCACTTCACGGGCGTCGCGCGTTACGAACCCTGCTGCGCGCAGTGGACGACGATTTTCTTCATCGTAGTGCATCAGAGCGCGGGTAATGCCATGACGGATAGCGCCGGCCTGTCCAGTCGTGCCACCACCTTTGACCGACACATTGATGTCGAACGTGGTTTCGGCATTTACCACTTCAAGCGGCTGTCGCACGATCATGCGCGCCGTTTGCCGTCCGAAGAACTCGTCAAGCGGCTGGTTGTTCACAGTGATGTTGCCACTGCCGGATTTCATGTAGACACGAGCGGTAGAGGTTTTGCGTCGACCGGTGCCGTAATACTGTTCGGTTGCCATGCTGATTCCTGCGTTAAATTTCGAGAGTCTGAGGCTGCTGTGCGGCGTGCGGATGCTCCGCACCGGCAAACACGCGAAGCTTCTTGAGCATCTGACGGCCCAGTGAGTTCTTTGGCAACATGCCCCGGACGGCGGTCATCAGCACACTCTCAGGATCACGCGCCATTCGCTTATCGAGGCGCTCTGACTTCAGGTTGCCGATGTAACCGGTGTAATGGTGGTACATCTTCTGCGTGAGCTTGTTGCCAGTCACGTGGATTTTATCGGCGTTGACCACGACGATATAATCGCCGGTGTCGACATGGGGCGTGAACTCGGCCTTGTGCTTGCCACGCAAACGGCGCGCCAGCTCACTGGCCAAACGTCCGAGCGTCAGCCCGTCGGCATCCACGACGTACCAGTCGCGTTTCACTTCAGCCGGTTTTGCTGAAAACGTCTTCATTATCAATGTTCTCCAGGGTGCCGCGCAGGACGAAGCCAGCGCTAGCGCGAAAGGACGGCAATTTTAATGGAGGTGCGTGCGGATTGCAACGCCGCAAACAACGGAAATTCGCCTTCAATCTCAATAAATTAATTATTATATTTCAGCGGCTTACGCTATTTGCTGGGCTTGAACACAAAAAACAGGGTCCGCGGTGACGCCAGCGAGAGGCTCGGAAGTCGCCGCGGACCGGTGAATCGCTCAAAACGCGTACTCCAGATTAATGGACGTAAACGTGTCGGTCTTGTCGAATCCGGCCGGTACGTCGGAGTTATTGTTCACGGTAAATCCCAGCACCAATGACAGTGCATCGCGGATCTTCGTGTTGAGTTCAGACACCGCAATGGTGTTGGTATTGTCACCACCAATTTCAACCGCCAGGGTCTGAGTAAACGTCGACGTGTCGCTGATGTTGAACAGATAATCGCCGGCAAGTCGCACAATCGCGCTGCTATCATCCGTACCGTCAATGAAGTCCTGCTGACGATGACCAACGCCAATCTCCGCGTTAAGCTCGTGACGCTCATTTTTGACCAGACGACGCCCGTAGCCCAGCGTCTCAGACAGCGACTGTTCGACACTGCTAATTTTGTCTTTGTCGTAGTTGATACCGCCAAACCAGTAATCGAAATCGCGAATGTCCCACTTCGCCTTGTATCCCAGGCTGTAGCGCTCAGCGGTGCTCTCACCATTGGATTCGGCACCCAGCGCGAGCAGCGCTAATTCGTGAGTCCAACGACCAACGGCATAGCCGACATCGAGAGTGCCATTGACGCTGGTTGATTCCGAGTTGCCGGTGGTGGCCAAGTAGCCTAATCCGGCCTTCGCCGTCCAGGGTCCGTCCTCGGCTGCTGCTGTCGCACTGACGAATATCGCCAGCAATGCTATTGCGGTCCTTTTCATTGCCCTTACCTCGTTTCAGATCATGAATTTGCCGTTGAGCAACACCAGCCAAAGCCCGGTGCCTGCTCCGATGGCCGCGTATAGTACGGTATTCTAGCCGCACTGCAACAGGCGAACTGTAAAATCTGATGTGAGTGTGGCCCCAGCTCTTCAGAACGATCAATTGCGGCCGATTACTCAATCTATAGAAGGACTTAATGCCCTGCACGGCAGAATTCGCAAGCCTCCCGTCGCCCGCAATCGGCTGTGGACAACCGGTGGACGGTACGATCTTGTCCAAAACCCGCCGGCGCGACGCCATCGAAAGGCCGTTGTCGGGCTAGGCACTGGAGGCGGCTTCGCCACACCAATACGTTAAATCGTGTCGTGTGTCACATGTTTTCCACGCCCAACTGCTAGAATATGTTAATGAACAGTCGACGACTCACACCACTGGATACCCTCATTGCGGGCTTCGACACCACGCTTCGCCAGATTGCGGGAGCCGGTCAATCGTCGAGCCGACCAACGCCAGCGCCCGAGCAAGACGAAGCGGCGACGTTGACGCGTAGCGAGGCCGTGCTGTCCGGACGACTCATGCGAGTCAATCACGCGGGCGAAGTGGCGGCCCAAGCGCTTTACCGTGGCCAGGCGATGGCGACACGCGACGAACGTGTGCGCGACGCCATGCACGAAGCGGCGGAGGAAGAAACCGATCATCTGGTGTGGTGCAAAGAACGGCTCGATGAGCTCGGCGCGCAACCCAGTGTTCTCAACCCATTTTGGTACGCCGGCTCATTCGCTCTTGGTTTTCTCGCGGGCAAAGCTGGGGACGACTGGAGCCTTGGCTTTGTTGGCGAAACCGAACGACAAGTCGAGCAACATATCGACAGTCATCTGGCGCGTCTGCCACAGAGCGATCACCGCAGCCGCGCGATTTTGGAGGTCATGAAAGAAGACGAGGCTCGCCATGGCGAGAAGGCGATGGCAGCCGGTGGTCGCCAACTGCCCCCATTGGTGCAGTCAGTAATGACCCTCACATCCAAAGTCATGACCAAAGGCGCTTTTTGGCTATAGGAATGGCGCTTTTTTATCGTACAATCAATAAATTGCTGATACACTCTCGCGTAATATCTTGTTTATACGCCCAAGTTAAATAAAGAGGTCACGATGGAAGTCAAAGAAAAGAACTTTAGTGAGGTGCCGGCCATCAATCGGTTTCTCAACTACTGTCGAATGCGCACCGTGCCATCCAAGACGGTCGTGATTCATGCGGGCGACCTGCCGGACATCCTCTACTACATCGTAGCGGGCAGCGTTGAGGTCATGATCGAAGACGAGGACGGCAACGAAATGGTGTTGGCCTACCTCAATAAAGGTGAGTTCTTTGGCGAGATGGGGCTCTTTTACGAGCAGCCAACGCGAAGCGCCTGGGTGCGTACACGTACCGAATGCGAAATTGCCGAAATGACCTACCCCCGCTTTCGTCAAATTGCGTCAGAAAGCCCCGGGCTGGTTTTCGAACTGGCCACGCAGCTCGCCAGCCGTTTGAACCGCACCAATCAAAAACTCGGTGATTTAGCGTTCGTCGATGTGACCGGTCGGATCGCTCACGCTTTGATGGATCTTTGTAATGAGCCCGATGCCATGACCCACCCTGACGGCATGCAAATAAAAGTGAGCCGCCAAGAGCTGAGCCGTCTTGTGGGCTGCTCGCGCGAAATGGCGGGGCGCGTGCTCAAGGTCTTAGAAGAGCAAGGCCTGGTCACCGCCAGCGGCAAAACCATTGTGGTGTTCAACGCCCGACCTGGACAACAGCGCGCGTAAGCACCGACAACCGTTCTAGGCCGGGAATCGCAATGCCCGAGCCGGACACGAACGACACACTAAAAAGCAGCGCCTGGCGCTGCTTTTTTGTGGATTACCCTTTTTCGTCTGGATGCCGGGGCGCACCGTTCTCCCACATCCGCCGCACTACGCGGCGATAAAATTCGCCAGCATCTGGTGACCAAACTCGGTAAAAATCGCCTCAGGGTGAAACTGAACGCCGTAAATGGGGTACTGACGGTGTCTGAGTCCCATGATTTCATCGCGGCCACCCGCATCGTCAAGGGACCAGGCATTAATCTCAAGCGTGTCGGGCACACTATTGGCCTTGACCACCAACGAATGATACCGCGTCGCCTCAAACGGATTGGGCAAGTCGGCAAACACGTGCTTACCATCATGGGTGATGGGTGAGGTTTTGCCGTGCATCACACGGCGAGCATGAACCACGTCAGCGCCAAAACATTCCGCGATTACCTGGTGCCCCAAACACACGCCCAAAATGGGCGTGCTCGCGCCGAACGATTTCACCACGTCGCCGGATACGCCGGCATCGGCAGGTGTGCCAGGGCCCGGGGAAATAACGATTCGGGCAGGATTGAGCGCCCGAATCGCATCCACCGTCAGTGCGTCATTACGAAACACCTGCACTTCTTGTTTCAGCTCCTGCAAATACTGAACAAGGTTAAACGTGAACGAATCGTAGTTATCGATCATAAGAAGCATAGAGATCGTCCGTTCGCTCGGCACGCATTCGCAGCCCGAAGCCTGCCTGATTCAACCTGCAACGGTGGCCAGTTCAGCGCGCATGCGACCAATCACGTCGCGGTAGTCGTGTTCATTAAAGATCGCCGATCCTGCAACAAAGGTGTCCGCGCCCGCCGCTGCAATCTCGGCAATGTTATTGACCTTTACGCCCCCATCAATCTCAAGTCGAATGGACTGCCCACTTTGATCGATGCGCCGGCGTGCCTCGCGCAGCTTATTCAACGCTGATGGTATAAACGATTGCCCACCAAAGCCTGGATTCACAGACATGACTAGAATCATGTCGAGCTTATCCATCACATAGTCAAGACAATCGAGCGGTGTGGCGGGATTGAAAACCAAACCGGCTTTGCAGCCCTGTTCGCGTATGAGCTGCAGCGTGCGATCGATGTGTTCCGAGGCCTCCGGATGAAACGTGATGTAGCTCGCGCCTGCCTCAGCAAAATCACCGACAATTCGATCAACCGGCTTGACCATCAGGTGCACATCGATGGGTGCCGAGACACCGTGATTTCGCAGCGCTTCGCACACCAATGGACCGATGGTCAAATTGGGCACGTAATGATTATCCATCACATCGAAATGCACAATATCCGCACCGGCTGCCAACACGTCATCGACTTCCTGGCCAAGCCGAGCAAAGTCCGCGGAGAGAATCGAGGGGGCGATTTGAAAGTCGGTCATGATGGTTCCCATAGAGCATAGACAACCAGGCGGCCGGAGGGCGATTGCCTGGCGATTTTTAGCGCGCCGATAGTCTAACGCAGGTTGCGGGCCTCTTTAATCTTTTCGTAGGCATCACGGCACTCGGCGAGTCGTTGCTTAGCTTCCTCGCGCTGGCCAGCAGACACGTCATCCCCGAGTAGTTTGTCAGGATGCAGGCGATTCACCCATCGTCGGTAGGCAGTTTTGACCTCTTGATCACTGGCCTCTGGACTCAGCTCCAATTGCGCGTAGGCCGCATCGAGCGACGACTTGCCTTGCGGCGTCTGGGTGCGAAGTGACGCCTCAATTACCGCCATCTGAACGCGACTGATGCCAAGATGATGGCAGACCTCCCATGCACGTTTACGCGTCGCTGGATGTATCTGATGGTCAGCCAGCATAATGGTGAGCTGTGCCTGTACGAAGGTGGTGATGGTGGGCCGGTGGTTGTTAGTGATGTCGCGCACATTGCGCAAGACTTCAGCGAGTGGGAAGCCCTTGCTCTTGCCCTCGTTAAAACACTCGATTGCGTGACGCTTCTGCCCGGGACTCAGTTTCCACGCATTCATGACACCACTGGCGGCCTCGATTTCTTCCTCCGAGACTCGTCCGTCCGACTTTGCGATATGACCCATGACGGCAAACGTCGCATAAAACAGATGCCGGGAGCTCGATGGCGATGCCGGCTCTTCGTCCTCGGACACATCCCGCAATCCGCGGTCGAACTGATGCCCGATCAATGCCCCGACCAACGCACCGGGCAAGCCGCGAATCACCAGCCCCAGCAATGCGCCGATGGCCTTACCCCACCATGGTCCATCCAAAAACTTGAACACACATTCTCCCGAACGTCTATCGTGCCGGTATGGTAGCAGTTTATACTCCTCCTTTAATCACGCCCGCGTTCGCTCCGGGCCTGGCCTTACCGGATCCAAAACTATGGTTGAATCGCCCCGCGCCCTTCAGGAGTCAACGCTGACTTCGTTGCCCTTGGTTCACCGCGGTAAAGTGCGCGACAGCTACGCCGTTGGTGACGACCATTTACTTATAGTAGCCAGCGATCGGCTCTCGGCATTCGACGTCATTTTGCCCACACCCGTGCCGTCCAAAGGACGCATACTGACCGACATCTCGAATTTCTGGTTTTCCAAAACCGGTCACATCGTGGCGAATCACCTGACGGACATCGCCGTCGAGGACGTGCTGACTGACCCCCACGAACGTGCTCAGGCGCTTGGACGGTCGGTGGTCGTGCAGCGCCTAACGCCATTGCCGGCCGAAGCGGTGATCCGTGGCTATCTTATCGGCTCGGGTTGGAAAGACTATCAAGCCACGGGGTCGGTGTGCGGCATCGCACTGCCCGACGGGCTGGCGCTGGCCGAACGCTTGCCCGACGCCATTTTCACACCGGCCACTAAAGCGGCGGTTGGCGATCACGACGAGAATATCTCTTTCGATACGCTCAGCGAACTTATCGGTTCCGATCGCGCACAGCAGCTGTCCGATATCTCTCACGCCCTGTATGCCTTTGCAGCCGAGTTTGCGCTGCGCAAAGGCATTATCATTGCCGACACCAAATTCGAATTCGGCCTCAATTCACATGACGAAGTGGTGCTGATGGACGAAGTCTTGACCCCCGACTCATCGCGCTTTTGGCCGCAAAGTTGTTACGCCACCGGCATTAGCCCGCCAAGTTACGATAAGCAATTTGTACGCGACTACCTGGAGACGCTCGACTGGGATAAGACCGCACCTGGCCCCACCATTCCCGAAAACGTTCTTAAGAAAACCGCGGACAAATATCGCGAAGCGCGGGATCTGCTACTCACCTAGGCGCGCTGTTACCCATGCGCTAATAATGGCGTGTAGCGCGTCGAGACCGTCTGTGAGCGCAGCGGGTCCGGGCTGCAGAATCATGGCCGATTTTATTTCAAAAATTTGTTTGTCGCGCACCGCCGGGATGGCGTCCCAACCGTCGCGCGCCGCCACTCGCTCAGGACGAAATTTCTTGCCGCACCACGAACCGATAATAATATCGGGTGACCGCTCCACGACTGTTTGTCGGTCGGGAATAATGCGGTTCTTACCCAGACTCTCCGCCGCCAGTTCGGCAAAACAGTCGCGGCCTCCGGCGATGGTGACCAGCTCCGACACCCACTGTATCCCGCTGATCAACGGATCGTCCCATTCCTCAAAATACACGCGGGGTTTTACGGCGTACTGGTGAGTCAGCTGCCGCAGCGCGTCGACCTTTTGTTCGAGTTCGGTCGCCAGCTGCAGCGCCCGGTCGGCCGCACCGACCATCGCCCCCAGCTGCGCGATCATGGTGACAATCTGGTCCACGCTACGGTGATTAAACACATGAACTTCAATCCCATGCGAGATGAGCTCTCGGGCGATGTCCGCTTGCAGATCGGAAAAACCCAGTACCAGATCGGGCTCAAGCGCCAAAATGCGATCGATCTTGGCCGAAGTAAACGCCGACACTTTGGGTTTTTCTTTGCGCGCTCTTGGCGGACGCACGGTAAACCCCGAAATACCCACGATGCGGTCCTCTTCACCGAGCAAATAGAGCGTTTCGGTGGTTTCTTCGGTGAGACAAACAATTCGTTCCGGCCAGCGCATACTCTCTCCCAGCGACTTGCACCCTAGGCTTTGGGCGTGCCACAGTCTACGCTCTGTGCAGCTTGTGAGTTACTGCGTGAAGCATCCGTTTGTCGCAATCGCCGATTTTCTTTGGCACCCACGTTGGGCGCGTTCGTCGCCGATCATACAACGAACGATGTGGTTCCTGCGCTACCCCTATGCGCTTTTACGTGACGCCCTGCGCGGCGAGCTCAATCTGCGGGCTATGAGTCTGGTGTACACGACGATCCTCTCGCTCGTACCACTTATTGCGCTGAGCTTCTCAATGCTAAAAGCGTTCGAATTCCACTATGAGCTGAGTCCGGTGCTCAACAACATTCTTGCGCCGCTGGGCCCCAAAGCGGCCGAACTCAGTCAGCGCATCATTTCCTTTGTCGATAACGTTCAGGGCGCGGCGCTCGGTTCGGTTGGACTCGCCTTCTTGATCTTCACTGTTATCTCAATGGTACAAAAGGTCGAAGAGAGTTTTAATTTTGTCTGGCAGGTCACCAAGTCGCGCAGCCTGGTACGCCGCTTCAGTGAATTTTTGAGCCTCATCATGGTGGCGCCGGTGCTGATGCTGGTCGCGCTGGGATTACTCGGTACGCTCTCGGTCGACGCCGTCACGTCCCGTCTTTTGCAGTATGAATGGATCGCGGACGGCACCGTTTGGCTTAGCCAGTGGGTACCGTTGCTGATCATCTGCGCGGCGTTCACGTTTCTCTACGGGTTCATTCCCAATACGAGAGTCACGCTTCGCGCGGCGGTAGTCGGCGGTGTGTTCGGTGGGGTCGTGTGGACGCTGGCAGGAAAAGTTTTCCAAGCGGTCGTCGCCAGCTCAGCGCAATACACCGCGATCTACTCGACGTTTGCGATTGTCATCGTGGCTCTCATTTGGCTGTACATCGGTTGGCTCATCTTACTCGTGGGCGCCAAAATCTCGTTTTACGCGCAAAACCCGCAATATCTCCGATATGGCCGTCAGCGCCTTGAAATTGGCACAGCCAAACGCGAACGCCTCGCCATCGCCATTATGGTTCGTGTGGCGCGTAATTTTCAGTCTGAAAAAACGGGCGCCAATATCAATCAGATTGCCGCACAACTTCACGTTACGGGCAACTTGCTCGCCCCGATTGCGCAACGACTTGAAGAGTCGGGCCTACTGAACAAAACGGCAGAGGCGCAACTCATACCGGCGCGGGCGCTGGCCAAAATTAAGCTGCTCGATGTGGTTAATGCCGTGCGCATCAGTCAACGACATGACCATGCGCTCAGCGTTACGGGCCACCCGGGTCCGGTGGACGATGCTGTGAACACCATTATGGGCAACATCGACTCATCTATCGAACAAACGCTCGGGATCACCACCCTTCAAGACCTGATGACAGACAACGACTAGCCGTCCCGTTCGATACGATTGATGCGGATGTCGTGTTCGCTTCACGTCGAGGCAGCCACTCACGCCACGCCAATGAAACGCCGTTTACGTTTTGCCGCCCCGTTTTAAAGAGTGTTCAATTCCCTGCAATCGTGAGTTCGTCGAGCAGCAACGAAGCGCAATGGACTTTACTGTTACGATCCACGTCGCTGCCGATGGCAATGAGCTTTTGATACATATCAATCAGATTGCCCGCGATGGTAATTTCATGCACCGGATAAGCGATCTCACCATTTTCGACCCAAAACCCAGCCGCACCGCGCGAATAGTCGCCGGTGATGGCATTGACCCCTTGTCCAATAAGCTCCGTCACATAAAGACCACTGCCCATGTCTCGGATCAGTTCCGCGTGGTCGGCTGAGCCGGCCGTCACCACCATGTTTTGTATACCGCCCGCGTTGGCGGTCGTTTCCAAGCCGAGACGTCGCGCCGAGTAACTGCTCAAAATGAAATCTTGCACCACGCCATCGGCTATCAGGTCGCGCGCATAGGTCGCCACCCCCTCGCCGTCCATCGGTACACTGCCGAACGCTTTCTCGATGTGCGGCTCTTCCCGAATTGACAAAAAGGAGGGAAACACCTGCTGTCCTTTTGCGTCGAGCAAAAACGAGGCTTTGCGATACTGCGCACCACCGCTCAATGCCCCGAGACAGTGGCCGATCAGACCGCGCGCAAGTCGTGCTGGAAACAACACCTTCGCCGTGCGCGTCGAGAGCTTCCGCGCACCGAGTCTCGCCACCGCACGACGCGACGCTTCTTCGCCGACTACCGAAGGCGCATCGAGATCCTCGGCAGCGCGCTTGGAGCTATACCAGTAGTCGCGCTCCATTGCGCCATTCGCGTCCGACGCGAGAACCGCGCAGCTTATGCTGTGGCTCGATGTGCGAAAGCCGCCGACAAAACCATGCGAGTTGCCATACACGCGTGTGCCGGTAAAGCTGCTGACGGTGGCGCCCTCGCTATTTTGTATACGCGCATCAAAATCGCGCGCGGATGATTCGCATTCAGACGCCAGCTCAATGGCATCGTTCGCATCAATACCCCACGGATGATAAAGCGACAAATCCGGAAGCTCTGTGGCCATACGGGATTTATCCGCTAACCCGGCCGCGGGGTCCTCGGCGGTAAACCCCGCAATCGAGCACGCCTTCGCCACCGTCTGTTCGATCGCGTAGTCAGAAAAATCCGCCGTGCTCGCGGAGCCGTGTGACTGACCTCGGTAGCACGTCAGACTCAGGCTGCGATCGCGTTGATATTCGATCGTCTCCACTTCCCCCAACCGCACATTGACCGACAGTCCGGCACTGGCGCTCACGGCGGTCTCCGCGGCGGTGGCCCCCTGAGCACGGGCGCTGTCCAGGATCCGGCGGGTGAGTGATTCCAGTTCGTCCTGAGCGACGGGAGCAAGCTGCGACATGATTAAACCATCCGAATTGAGATCATTGAGCGACGCGCAGGCCGCGTGGCAGAGTGTACCTGACGCTTGCGGCATTTGGCTCGCATCGCGAGAAAATCGCTTATACTCACGAATTAGACGAGAGCCGTTTTCCGCGTGGCTCTGTTCGCTACCGGAGCATTGTGCTGACATGATCCACCCACATACACATACACATGCCGATGGGCGCGGCGCGGTTTCTGACCGATGCTCGGCGCGGGGCGTTCACCGGGCACTCGGGGGGCTGCTGGCGTTACTGATTTGCGCCGTTGGATGTACGGCCAGTGATTCGACGCCGACGCCCAACGCTGAAACAGGACACACCGATATGTCAGATAATCGCCAATCCACACCGCCCGAACCGACTGATGCGTCATCAATTGGCGACCGCAAGGCCCGTGTCACCGACGGACACGATTCGTCGGCGCAACCGTCAGTAACCGTGGACTCGCCGGCATCGTCGTCAGTCAATGTGCACGGTGTACCGGATGACTTGCTGAAACGGATGGTCGCGTCGGTGGCTGAGCAGGCCGGTGTATCGGCAGACACTGTGCAGCTGGTGCGCGCGGAGTCCACCACGTGGCGCGATGGTTCGCTGGGCTGCCCACAGCCCGGCATGGCCTACAGCCAAGCACTGGTGGACGGCTACTGGGTGATCTATCGCGCAGGCGATGAAGAGTACGATTTACGAGCGACCCGTCAGGGCACTTTCACGCGCTGTACCGGCGCCACTAAGCAACCCCCGATTCGCTATGACGACACGTGATCGTTTAGTCGACGATGCGCCTGACGACGAGGGCCTGAGCAAGACCCGACTCAAAAAGGAAATGCATCGACTACAAAAACTCGGTGAAGAACTCATCGACCTGAATCGCCGTCAACTCGATGCGTTGCCGCTGCCTGATGAGCTTCGCGCGGCCATCGATGCTGCTCAAAAAATGACCAAACATCGGGCGCTCTATCGACAACGACAGTTCATCGGCAAGGTCATGCGCTCGATCGATGCAAGCCCTATTGAGGTGGCGCTGAACAACCTGCGACACCCCGAGCGTCAGGCCAATGCCCGCTTTCATAAAGTCGAACACTGGCGCGATACGCTGGTCGCCCATCCGGAGCGCAGCAGCGATTTCATTACTGAGTTTCCCTCGATCGATCGCCAGCAGCTTGGCCAAAAAGTGCGTGCAGCCAACAAAGAGCATCTTAACGGCAAGCCCGTCGGCGCTGGCAAGGCACTATTTCGATTCATTGACGCGCATTTCGAACGACTCGAGGCGTCGGCGGAGTAAATCGCTGGTGATCAGGTCGCGCCGCGCTGGTAAACTTAATCTATGAGCATTCGAATCGGCATCATCATGGGGTCTAAATCGGATTGGGACACCATGCGTCACGCCACCGACACTCTCGAGGCGCTGGGTTTGCGTTACGAGGTGAAAGTCGTGTCGGCGCATCGCACACCCGATTTGCTCTTCGACTACTGTGCGGGCGCACGGGACCGCGGACTGGAGGTAATTATCGCCGGCGCCGGCGGTGCCGCCCACCTTCCGGGTATGGCCGCCGCCAAAACACCGCTTCCCGTTCTTGGTGTTCCAGTGCAGTCCAAAGCGCTGAACGGCATCGACTCACTGTTGTCGATTGCCCAAATGCCCGCCGGCATTCCGGTCGGCACGCTCGCCATCGGGCGCGCTGGCGCGGTTAATGCCGCGCTGCTCGCCGCTGCCATCGTGGCCAATCACGACGACGACGCACGCCGCGCACTGGATGCCTTCCGCGCAGCGCAAACTGAACGGGTGCTTGAGCAACCCGATCCCAGAGATTAAGCCGATGGCCTCCAGCGTCACGGTCGGCATCGTGGGGGCGGGCCAACTCGGCCGTATGATGGCACTCGCCGGCACACCGCTCGGCATCAACTTTGTGTTTCTCGACGCCAATGCCGACGCGCCCGCCGCCCGTCTGGGCGAAATGGTCATTGGTCGCTTCGACGACCTAGCCGCCCTTGAAGCGCTTGCGTCTCGAGTGGATGTGGTCACCTTCGATGTGGAGAACGTGCCCGCTAAGGTGCTCAAAAAAATTGGCGAACATACGCCGGTATGGCCATCCGCCGATGCACTCGACACCGCGCAAGATCGACTGTCTGAAAAGACGCTGTTTACGGAACTGGGTATTCCAACGCCATCGTTTGTCGCCGCCAGCACCGAACAAGAGCTCATGGACGCAGCCATCGACTGCGGCTTCCCGTGTGTCGTCAAAACACGCCGCATGGGTTACGACGGGCGCGGTCAGCGGTTTTTGCACAGTGTCGATGACGTGTCGACCGCGTGGAACAGTCTGAACAGCGATGCACTCATCGTCGAGTCGTTTGTGCATTTTGACCGAGAGGTTTCCATTATCGTTGCGCGCAATCGACACGGCGATGTTGTGCATTATCCGCTTGCCAGCAATTCTCACAGAAACGGCATCTTGCATGTCAGTGAAGCACCCTGGCATGACGAACGCGATACAGCCCTTGCGCAGAACTACGCGGCGAAATTGCTCTCACACTTTGATTACTGCGGCGTACTCACGATCGAACTGTTTTCGACCAAAGACGGACTCTTGGTGAACGAAATCGCGCCGCGCGTGCACAACTCCGGACACTGGACAATCGAAGGCGCCGAAACCAGTCAATTTGAAAATCACTTACGCGCCATCCTCAACTGGCAACTGGGCAGCACTGCGCCCCGCGGGCATTCGGCAATGATCAATTTCCTGGGCCGAATGCCCGACGCCAACACCTGCTATGCGGTGCCAGGCATGCACTTTCACTCGTACGGCAAATCCAATCGCCCCTCTCGCAAAGTGGGTCACGGCACGATTAACGCCACGACACCCGAAGCGGTGAGCGAGGCGGTCAGTCAGTTTGAGACGCTCTACACGCCGGACCTCTAACGCCGCCAATTCCTAGCTTGTGGTGCTGTCCAACGCAGCCTTCACTGCCACGGTTATGGCGTCGGCGTCCATTGCTTTCGTTACGCGGGAATACAGCTTCCCGGTGCGCGCGTCAACCAGCAACATAAAACCTGTGCGACCCTCGTTTTTAGCGTAATACTCCCCAATACCCAGCGCGTTAGCCAGCAGTCCCGACTGGTGGCGACGGGTATCGTCGGTGAGATCTAGTGTTAAAAACAACACGCGTTCATTGTCTAGATCGGCCTGGCTACGGGCTTTATTGATGGCGGGGTCCAACACCTTGCAGCTGCCGCACCAATCCGCATAAAACAACACGCTATACAAGGCGGGCTGAGCCGCGTGGTCGTCCGCCTGAGCGGGCATTGCCGCGGCAAATGCCAGGCACAAAACAACGATGATTTTTTGCATCGATTTCTCCATGTGAACAATGTCTGTGTGAACACAGACCGGCACCTGGAGAGAAATATTTCGCAATTGAGGCTGATTTGTTCAGGCGCCCAGCTCAAGCCGTATCCGTTACCCCATAGGCGGACACTACACCAGCAGTGATTCCTGGTAGTAGCGATAGACCGACAACATCGCCAAAACCAGCGCGAGAGCGAGCGTCGAGACCACCGATATCACCACCGCCTCGGGGGCCAAGGGAATGCCCTTCACCAACTCGGTGACGAGCAGGTGCTGACTGAGACTGGGTACGAGCATGAACGACGACTGTGGTTTAAGCGAAGCGAAAATCGCGAGCATGATGGGCAAGGTGGGCAACATCATGGCCATGGACAGATAGCTTTGCGCTTCCTTATACGTTTTGCTGAAGGTCGCGATGATTGTCATAAACGCCGCGCCGAACAGCACAAATGGCAACATGATTAAAAAGGTCTGGATGGCGATCGGAACGGAAAAATTGGCCACCATATTGATTTTCTCGAGTGGCAACAATTTCACGCTGAAATAGAATGCCACAATGCTCATGAACAAAGACATTGCCATGAATAATGATGTCGCGAGCAATTTGCCGATGATTAAACGGCCGCGAGAAACGGGCACACTGAGCAATGATTCAAGCGAACCGCGTTCGCGCTCGCCGGCGGTCGTGTCGATAGCCAAGTACATACCACCCATGAGCACGGCAAAAATAAAAAAGTACGTAATGACACCCACAATCATGATGGCACGCGATGCGGGTGTTGAAATGTCCACATGATCGATCGCAAGCGGCTCCACAACGACCGAACTGATGCCGCGTGCCTGAAGCCGCAAAACGCCCGTTTTTTTGTTGTAGGCCTGAAGAATGGCGGTTAGCCGGGAGAATGGTTTTTGTGTTTTCTGACTGGATTGATCGGCGACGGTCTGAACTGTCGCGGGCACGCCATCGCGAAAATGCCGCGGGAAGGACTCGCTGATGATGAGCATCACCGGGTATTCTCGATCGCGCACCAGTGCCTCACCATCAGTCGTGGCCGGTAGTTCCTTGAGCTGCACATTATTCTGACGAATAAACTGCATCAGATTTGGTGCGTACTCCGCGCCGATCACTGGAATCTCAAGCGTCTCATCCACATCGTCGAGCTGCGTGCTCAACATAATGCTGATCATGCCGGAAAAAACGAGTGGCCCAAGCAGCGGGCCGAGTAACAACGCGGACAACATGGTTCGACGATCACGAAAATTATCAGTGACTTCTTTCCAAAAAACGGTCAGAACAGCGTGCACAGCGCACTCCTTTGATAAACCAAACGGTATAAGTTGCAGGAACTTAGATGAATAACTAAACGCAATTTATAATCCAAGAGTAACCACTGCTTTGCATAACTTGTCGCCAATTTGAGACAGTTGTCGGCATCATGCGGTTTTGCGACCCTCTTAATCGACACACAGCGCTGCGCAGATTGCACGTTCGATACGCATCGTGCCCGCGCTGGCCAAGTAACAGTGTAAAGGTTTAAGACGGTTCTTGGGGGGTGTTTCGTACACGGAAGCAGAAGAGTACTTGGCCTCTTTCCCTGCTTCTGAGTGTCTTGAGTCTAAGCTTAAGACGCTCGCCCCGTTTTCTTTCTGTCCATCGGCCGCGCTAACGACTTCCATCGTTTTGACACTGCCCGCTACACGCAGCGTGTCACTGAATTACACCGACACGACCAGGAGGAGTGTGGTTGTCGATTCGATCGACTGCACACGGCGGTGTTCAAACAGTGAGGCGCGTTCACATGCACCGATCGCGCCTAAGTCAGCCTGTGCCACCAACTGTGAGCGTATCGATTTTCAGCGTGGGCTGACCTACCCCAACGGGCACGCTCTGCCCTTCTTTGCCACACGTTCCCACACCCGCATCGAGCTGAAGGTCATCCCCCACCATACTGACCTCCTTGAGCACATCCGGGCCGCTACCGATCAGCGTCGCACCTTTAACCGGCCGCGTCATTTTGCCCTTCTCAATCAAGTAGGCTTGGCTCGCCGAAAAAACAAACTTACCCGACGTGATATCCACCTCGCCACCGCCGAAGTTGGCCGCGTACAGTCCTTTGTCAACCGACGCGATTATTTCTTCCGGATTATGCGGCCCTGGCAGCATGTAGGTGTTGGTCATACGCGGCATAGGCAAATGCGCAAAGGATTCGCGTCGCCCGTTACCGGTTGCCGCCACACCCATCAATTTCGCATTGAGCTTATCTTGCATGTAGCCCTTTAACACACCGTTTTCGATCAAATGTGTGCACTGTGTAGGGTAGCCTTCGTCATCCACCGTAAGCGACCCGCGGCGATTAGGCAGCGTTCCGTCGTCCACTACTGTGCAATATTCCGACGCCACTTTTTGACCGACCGCCTGACTAAAGGCCGACGTTCCTTTGCGATTAAAGTCGCCTTCGAGACCGTGACCGATGGCTTCGTGGAGCAATATGCCAGGCCAACCGGGACCCAGAACGACGGTCATAGGCCCCGCTGGCGCCGCACCGGCCTCGAGATTGACCAGCGCCTGATCGACCGCCTCGCGACCCAATTCAATTGCGCGCTCGCCGTTGGCAAATGCGTCTAAACCATAACGGCCGCCACATCCGGCGTAACCCTGCTCGCGGCGCCCGTTCGATTCGACAATCACCGACACATTCATGCGTACCAGAGGTCGCACGTCGGCCGCCAAGGTGCCGTCGGCCGCGGCTACTAACATCTGCTCATGCACACCTGACATGGAGACGACTACCTCGCATACCCGACTGTCCATCGCACGCACCGCTTTATCCACGCGCTCAAGCAATGCAATTTTGGCATGATCGTCGAGTGTCGTGAGCGGGCTGGCTGGCTGATACAGCGGTGAGCCTGGCGTCCGACGCCACGCCTGCATACGCCCTTGCTCACCGCGTCGCGCAATCGCGCGAGCCGCCGTGGAGGCCTGATCAAGCGCGGGCAGGATCAACTCGTCGGCATACGCAAAGCCGGTTTTCTCCTCGCTGATCGCGCGGACCCCAACCCCTTGTTCAATCGACTGGCTGGCGTCTTTAACGCGACCGTCCTCGAGTGTCCAAGACTCTTGAATCGTGTGTTGAAAATACGCGTCCGCTTCGTCGATGCCCGGCGCCATCGCGGTGGCCAAGGTGCGCTCAACATCGGCGAGCGTCAGGCCAGCCCCGCCAAGCAAGTCGCGCTCGACCTGCTGGGTAATCACGTCATAACTCGGTAGTGCAATGGCGGACACACTGTCTCCTCATCTACGGCTGATCGAATAAAGAGCGATATTGTAGCGCATCGTAACGCCCACACCTTATTCGGGCGTCGGAGGCTCGACCGCTTCGTTGGACACCGGTGGCTCAGTCGACGAGCCCGCCGCACCCGTACCAACGTCATCCGGCTCGGTTTCCGGCGGCACATCGGGTCGCGCGGAGCCCGTGCGGGTGATCACCGGCTCTTCCCAACCACCGGTGATCGAGTAACTGACTTTGCCCATATTCTGCAGTGGTTTTTTGAAAATCTCCGTCACCACCAACAACGCGGCACCCACGGCCGGGCCTCCTGCAATCGCGCCGGCAATGGGCAGCGATGAGCCAAAATTAGCGTAGACGAGTGCGGTCTGGTCGTAGTCTTTTTCGATGATTCCGGTGCGACCGACAATCACCACATTGGCCGCGGGCCCTGACAGCGCCAAGTTGTCAGTGACGGCACTGCCTTCCTCGATAACAAAATCACCGGCGATTGAATCGAATCCAAAGCCCGAATCGAAGACATCGCGAAAGTCGAGATTCAGACGCCGAGGTAAAGCCCCGATACTCAACAACCCAAACACTCGTCCGGCGCCGGGATCCACAGACACCAGTTTCCCTTGCCCGATTTCGACCGTCAGCGTGCCCTCCACCGTCTCAAGATAGTTGGGCGTCCATCCGGTTGGCCAGTTCATCTCCAATTTTGCTGACGCGCTGTCGGCCTGCATAAACTCCGCAAAGTTGAGCGCCTTGAGCGTGTTCTGCACATTCGTTGAATTGAGTTCGCTGACTAGATATGTCGTCGACTCGCCGTTACCAAACACCCATGATCCGGTTGTCCGTGTAGTAAAGTCCTCAGCGGTGGTTGTAAACTCTCTGATCGCCACCAGATTTTGCCGAGCCTCAAGGTGGGCGACCAGCACCCCCAGATCGAAATCATTAAACCGAAACGAATTGACCAACGCTCGAAACGAAGGCGCGGAACGTGGGTCGACAGGCTCGTCGCTATCATTGCTGGCCCATTCCACCCGCTCGAATTGACCGATCACGGGGTCATCGGGCGTTACAACATGCGGAACCGATAGCAAGCCCTCCAGTTTTTCGCCCGTGAACGTGAACATCCGTCGCGCATCCTGCTTCGCCATCGTGAGGCGATTCGCACCGAATTCCTGTTGGAGCCCAGCAAGATTGACCACGTCAAGTTCGGCACTGTGAACGTCCACCCATGGCGAGTCCGACGCGTAGTGTTCCACGAACCGACTAATCTGCGACAAATCAAGATAGTCGACGTCGCCCACAATACGCACTTGTTCAAGACCGGGAAGCGTGGCCCCGCCCTGACCAAACCGTAGCTCACCCCTCGGCACGATCCAGCGACCATCACGACTCTGTACTTGAGCAATTACGTTGGTGTTATCGCCATAACCGGTCGTAACACGCAAACGATCCTCATCGATCACCGTTAACATGGCGTCGATAAAACGCGCTTCATCCGCGCGCTTGGCAAGCGGCGCCGGCAAAGTGATTGCCATGCCCTCGAGCGAGGAACGCAGGCGCGCCTGGAGCGGCATATTGCTGCCTACTGCGGGTAAGGCCAGCGACGCGCGCCAAGATGCCAAACCACTCAAATGATCCGCCAAACGCTCGTGCACATGACGCGCCAGCGACGATGGCCGAGTCGCGCCTCGCAGTTCGATGTCGGTTGAATACCCCTCCACAGAAGACGGCGACACCGCGATCTCAACCGGCTCACCAAGAAACTGTCCTTGGATACCACTGCCCGTCAGACCGTTTCTCGATGCCCGTAGCTCACCGCGTAAATCCGTGGCCGTTTGACGCCAATCGCGAAATTGAAACTGCGCTTCCTCAAACTGAAGGGCGACATCAAACTGCGTATCCTTACGGGCTTTTGTTGGGATGGTCAGATTGACTTGCGCACGGCCATCTCCAAAAAACTGCGCATCCGGCCAGCTTTGCCCCCAATTATCCACCAGTGGTGTCGCATCCAGAAACGCACGCATATCATCGAGCTGCGCAGACACGCCGCCTTCAACAAACACGATCGCTTTTTTAAAATCGTCAATCGAGGCCTGCGCATCATCGATGCTCAGCGTAAGTAGATTCGCTTTGGAAACCGAGCCACGAAGGCTGTTACGCTCAAACGTGAGGGTGGCATCCAGTGCTTCGATGTCTGGCCAGTCTTTAGCGTAGTGCAGTGTCGCACCCACTAAGTCAATGCTCGCCAAAAACTCACCATCCGCTTCGTTTACAAACGGAAATTTGTGCAGTGGCCCCTTCAGCTGAAAGCGCCCATTGCGCCCGGTACCGTCTGTCAATGCAGCGTCGAGCCAATTGAGCAATCGGCCCTTGAACCGATTGACCGGGAAGTAATGGTACGCGTTGCTCAAATCGAGCTCGTCGACCGCCAGGGACAGATCGCCGATCCAGCTAGAGTCGGGCGCGTCGCGACGCAGTCCAATTGACCCATTTACCTGGATGTCGGCATTTTGGAGCAAAAGATTATCGATCTGTATTGTGGTCCCTTCCGGTTCATGACTCCAGACCACGTCGGCGCGCACACTGTCCAGCGGCACCTCGTCACGCAACACGCCCGTCAGGTCGATCTGCTCAAGCGCTGTGAGGGTCATTCCCCCTTTGGTCCGACTGCCAAAAATGCGTGCGTCGAGACCCGAAAAACCAGGCCTGCCCTCCGCCCCACGCAGGCCCGCACCGCGAAGCGTTCCATCCAGCGCAAAATCCGCGATCGCGTCGTCGGTAAACAGGAAAAACCCATGAATATCAGTAACTCGTCCCGTGGGCGCATAGCGGCTATCTATATCCGCCACGTGCTCATGCGCTGGGAGTGCCAACGTGATGAGATCGTCGATGTTGAGCTCTGTTGCCGACAACTCGATTCGACGTGCGGTGTGGCCCGTCGACGTGCTCCGCTGCGATGATGTTGCGTCGCTCAAGCCATAACTGAGTCGCAATGTGCCCGGTGTTGAGTCGGCATGCGCCCCCAGTTCAACATCATCACCCTCAAGCACCCAGTAATTCGCCGCACCGCGCCAGGTATAGCGCCCGGCCACGCGGGCGATCGTTCGCTCGCTCGAGGCTACACGAACATCGCTCGCGTCGATCGTTACACTTGCTTCGCGCGGCTCGACGCCCACCGCACGTATCCATAGCGACAGTTCAACAGGCTCGCTCGTTGACCAATCTTGAATCTGCGTGATGTCCGACACTTTGGACCAATTGACGTTTTCGCCAGACACAAATCCGGTCCACGCGATCGACTCTGGCTGGTTTACCCGGCCCTCCGCATCAACGGAAAACTCAATGCGATCGCCACGTGTTTCAAGCTCCAATTCGCCTTCGAGATTGAGCAACTGATCGACTATCTGAAGGTCAACATCAAAATCGGGAATCGAGAATGCGTAACCCTCTTTGCGGTCTTCAACACTCAGCGCAACGTTGTTAATGCCAAAGACACCGTCCGCCACGCCCCACGCGGTGGTGGGCGCTGCATCGCCTTTGAGGGCGTCGATCGGTAAGTCTTGGATATACCAGGCACCCTCTTCATCCCGGTGCACGGTGAGCTCGAAACCCGACAGCGTCAGAATCGACGGATTGATTGAGCCGGTACGAAACCAATCCATAAGATCGATAGCCACCCGCAGCCGATCGGCGTTTAGCACCGTTTGCGTGCCGTCCTGCGACTGAATCGACACATCGTCAAACACGAGTTCCGGGCCATGCAAACGCCACCGGGCGTCGACACTGCCAACGGACAACGGATGGCCCAATGCGTCAGTGGCCGCCGATTCGATGCGGTCTTGCACATCCGGGATCAGCGGGACAGCGACGCGAAACAAGCCGATAAGCAAGGCCACGGACACGACCACCACAGCAAACGTCGCAGCGACAATTCGCCACACCCATCGAAGAAAACCGACTCGCGTCGGTTTTCGGGCTGGTCGGGTGTTAGGCTTATCGCTCATCGTTACATTAACACCACATCAAATTGCTCGACGTGGTAGCTCGATTCCGCCTGAACGCGAATCGGTTTGCCGGTATTAATTTCCACTTCCGCAAGGGATGACGATTCTTCATCGAGCAGCAGATCAATCACTTCCTGGCTCGCCAAAATCATGAGTTTCTGAAACTCGAACTGACGGTTTTGGCGCATAATTTCGCGAAAAATTTCATAGACAACGGTTTCTGCGGTTTTCACGTATCCGCGTCCGTTGCATACAGTGCACGACTCACACGTAATGTGCTGAAGACTCTCGCGCGTTCGCTTACGGGTCATTTCCACGAGCCCAAGCTGTGTCACTTCCGACACAAAAAACTTCACGTGATCACGGGACAAATACTTTTCGAGCGCTTGCAGGACCTGGTGCCGGTGCTCTTCGTCATGCATGTCAATAAAATCGAGAATGATAATACCGCCGAGATTGCGCAAACGCAGTTGTCGCGCGATCGCCTGGGCCGCTTCTAAATTCGTTTTAAAGATGGTGTCTTCTAAATTTCGATGTCCGACAAACGCCCCCGTGTTCACGTCCACCGTGGTCATCGCTTCAGTCTGATCGATGATCAGGTAGCCGCCCGACTTAAGACCCACTTTGCGATTCAGCGCCTTGTGTATTTCTTCTTCGACATTGTGAAAGTCAAATAGCGGGCGATCGCCGGAATAATGCTCAATGACAGGTGCCAACTCAGGAATAAACGTTTCGGCGAAGTGGCGCATATCATGAAACGCTTCGTCACTGTCAACGCGGATACGCTCGATCTCCGCATTGAGAAGATCGCGCAGGATGCGTTCGTGTAGCGGCAAATCCTGATACACCAACTCCGATGCACTGGCTTGGCGACTGCGCGCTTCGACAATGTTCCACAGTTTGGATAAAAACAGCATGTCGGCGCGTAATGCTTCGTACTGCGCGCCCTCCGCTGCTGTGCGTACGATGTAGCCGCCGCGGGTATCCGGATCGATAAACTGGGCTACCGTATCACGCAGTCGTTCGCGCTCTGTTTCGTCGTCGATTCGGGTGGACACGCCGACACCCTGGCCGTTTGGCATGTACACGAGGTAGCGCGATGGAATGGTAATAAACGTTGTGAGGCGAGCGCCCTTGGTGCCAATCGGGTCTTTGACCACTTGCACCAAAATCGAATCGCCGTCGCGCACCAACTCACGAATGTTATTAGGCTCGTCGAGCGCTTCGATTCCATCGTCATCGACATCCGGCGTGACGATGTCCGACGCATGCAAAAACGCCGTGCGTTCGAGACCCACATCGATAAAAGCGGCCTGCATGCCCGGCAACACGCGACTCACCTTACCGCGGTAGATATTGCTGACTAACCCGGTACGGCTGGCGCGCTCCATCAACACTTCCTGCAGCACACCGTTTTCAACGATGGCAACGCGAGTTTCGCCGGATGCCACATTGACCAATATCTCTTCTTTCATACGCTCTCTTCGCTGAGCCAGTCAAACGCATCAAACTGCGCCAGCAGTTGAGCGGTTTCTCGCACGGGCAAGCCCATGACACCCGAATAGCTGCCGCTCAGGCGCTCGACAAACAAGGCGGCCATTCCCTGGATGGCATAACCACCCGCTTTGTCGGCGGGTTCGCCGGTGGCCCAATAACGCGCAACGTCTCTTGGACCGATCAAAGCAAACGTGACGGCGCTTTGACTCAGTGCCCGTGCGCAACGAGTGGCGTCCATGACGGTCACCGCAGTCAGAACATGATGGGTGCGCCCCGATAATTGTGCAAACATTCTGGCGTGATCGTGTTGGTCGATGGGCTTACCCAACACCTCACCATCTGACACCACCACCGTATCTGACCCAATTACGACGCAGTCGTTGCATTTTGCCAACGCCGTGGCGGCTTTTTCATCCGCCATACGCCGCACGTAATCTTCGGGTAACTCGGAATCTCGTCTCGATTCATCGATATCAGCGGGGTGTTGCCGGTGCCGAACACCGAGCTGTGCCAGCAGCGCGGTACGGCGCGGTGACGCGGAAGCAAGCACTATAAGCCGTTGATTTTCTTTATTCATGAATCGTTTTGCCGCGTGGTTGGCGCTTGGCGAGTCACCGGCGTCGATCAAGCCCGATGATAGGGATGGCCAACACGCAAACTGTTCGCCCGATACAGAGCTTCTATCACAACCACGCGAGCCAAACCGTGCGGCAAGGTCAGTTTTGATAACGACCAGGATTCATTGGCGCGGGCGCGACACTCTTGGGAAAGGCCATCTGGCCCACCGATAAGAAACGCAAGGGGTCGAGCATCGAGAAATCGCTGATCAAGCCAATCGGCAAGTTGCTCCGTCGTGCGCATTTTCCCCTGCACATCGAGGGCGACAACATGATGGCTATCGTTAACGTGGGACAGCAGCGCTTTCCCTTCTTGCTCTTGATAAACGGACGGATTATTAGCCCGACTGCGCTTTGCGGTGGGTACCGCGATCACTGAGAAATGGAGCGGTTTAACAAAACGTCGGGAAAACTCGCTGACGCCCGACTCCACCCAGTCCGGCATGCGCTTACCCACGCAAATCAGTCGACAATCCATAGCGGACCGTTATGTGGCGGCGACAGGTTCGCTGCCGCCTTCGAGCCCCCAGAGCTTTTCGAGTTTATAAAAATCACGAACACGCGGCAGCATGAGATGCACCACGACGAACGCAAGATCGATGAGCACCCACTCGCCGTCTTGTTCGCCCTCGCTACCCAATACGTCAATGTTGTGTTCTTTGGCTTTACGCACCACATCTTCGGCCATCGATTTTACATGACGGTTGGAGCGGCCACTCGCAATGATCATACGATCGGTGATCGATGTGAGCTTGCTCACGTCCAGCACCTGCACTTCTTGGGCTTTGAGTTCATCGAGCGCTGCTTCCACCAGCGAGACAATGTGATCGGGTCGTTCTTGGTCAGACATTAGTTTCCTTGCATCGTAATTTTTCAAGCGGATAACAGGCGTGCTCGTTCATGTAGGCACGCACCGCATCGGGGATTAAAAATCGGGGGTCGCCACCTCGACAAATGAGTTGGCGCAAAGCCGTCGAGGAAATTTCCAGCTGCGTTACCGCGTGCACGTAGATCCGGCCAGCCTGCACGGCATGAAGTTCGTCAACGGCATCGGTGCCTCGATGTTTTAGCAACTCGCCCAGCGTGCCCGCATCCGGAACCTGCCAGCCGGGTCGATGCGCTACTATAACATGGGCAAGCTCAAGGACCCGCTGCCATTGATGCCATTTAGGCAGACCCAAAAACGCATCCATCCCGACGATCAAGCAAAGCGCAGCATCCGGGTAGTCGCCGCGCAGATCCAGTAGGGTGTCGACTGAGTAGGACGGACCATCGCGACGGAGTTCGCGATCATCCACGACAAAGCCCTCCTGCCCCTGGGCTGCAGCCCGCACCATACCGAGACGGTGGTGCGCCGGCGCGATGGCGCCGTCCCGATGGGGCGGATCCCCGTTCGGTAAAAAACGCACCTCGGACAGCCGCAACACGCGCCTCAGCTCAAACGCGGTGCGAAGATGGCCGTAGTGAATAGGGTCAAACGTGCCCCCAAAAATGCCGATGGCGGTCATGGCGCTATCTCATCACGCCACCGCCATGGCGGCACCACCGTGACTCACACCCAGCACCAGCGCTCGCAGGCAGCCCCACGGATCGCCTGGACCTTGACCTTTGACCGCCGCATCGGTCTGCGCAGCGAGTACGAGTAAGGCATTGGCACGTTTGCTCGATTGCAGCCGCTGGGCTGCCCTTGAGACCAGTGTTTTGCGCGTCGACCACACACGGGCGGCATTCATTGCGGCGTCCACGCCACCGCCGTTTTCCATGGCAAAGCACACACTCGCCAACGTGCGGATTTCGCGTCCGAGCGCCCAAAGAATCAGCACAGGCTCAACGCCCTCGGCGTGCAGCCCACCGAGAATGCGCAGACTGCGCCGGGTATCGCCGATCAATGCGGCGTCAACCAGCTGGAAGACATCAAAGCGCGCGCTATCAGCCACCGATTTGGCCACGTCCTCCGCCGTGATGGAACCAGCGTCAAACTGTAGGCGTAGCTTCGTGATCTCCTGCTGCGCGGCCAACAGATTGCCCTGCGACCGATCCGCGAGCATCAGCAACGCATCGCGACTGGCGTCG
Source organism: Pseudomonadota bacterium (assembly GCA_039028935.1). Taxonomy (NCBI): domain Bacteria; kingdom Pseudomonadati; phylum Pseudomonadota; species Pseudomonadota bacterium. The sequence goes on from JBCCHD010000015.1 coordinate 33,690, forward strand.
AGTCCTTCTTTTTGTAGGCGGCCGGCAATCCACTGAGGAAGCTGTTGTGCGTTGAGTGGCCAATGCTGGACCATCACACCGCGCTGGCTGAGCGCCTTAACCCACGCGCTCTTTTTCGCACTCGCATCCAATTTCGGGACGATGACGAGCAGGCAGTCGTCCGCGTGAGTTTGCTCAACCAGTTCAACGATCGCTTTGCTGCCCACCCGTCCGGGCTTGCCGTTGGGAATGCGAATTTCCGTCAGCTGTCGATCATCGAACAAGGACAGATTGCTGCCGCCAACCGTCACCGCTGACCAGTCGAATCCACGCTCGACAATATGCACATCGCGCCCGCTAAATCCCGCCTCGTAAGCGCGCCGACGGATCGCATCGCACGCTTCGTCCACCAACAACGGTTCGTCGCCGCTGATCAAATAAACAGCGTCAAGTTGACTGGCCAGGCGGCCATCTAGGTCATCGGGGCGAACGTTCACAGGGGCAATCGACAGGCGACGGTCATGGCTAAATCATAACCGGGCCGTGCACGCGTTGCACACACTTTAACCCGCGTGCAATCAGCCGCTTGCCAGCGACCAGAGATAGCCAACGCCGTCGATGACCTGGCCAAACAGCCAAAGGCCGCCCCACACCGTCGCGATGCCGACCGCCATCAGTAGGAGCAAGATCAACAGCATCAGAATCAGACTGCCCCGCGCGGTTTCCGCCGGCCGGTCGAGGTAGTCCGACAGAAGTTTCACATTGCGGTGATTGGCCTTCCAGCCCATATCAAACAGATCGCCCAACACAGGGATAAATCCGATAACGACCTCGACCGCCACGTTCATGATCATCTGCATGAGCGTGAACATCGGGACCCGCACGCGCATGCCCTGTATCAGTATCCAGGTCGACAATAGCCCGCCCACCGCGTCGCCGACACCGGGCACCAAACCCACCAGGCTGTCTAGCCCAATTCGACGCTGGGTAAACGGCACTCGAATGGCGTTATCGAGCAGCCACGCCAACCGTTCGAGATGGCGTCGACGCGCATTGCCAACTGGCTCGTCAGTCACGAATCGATCCAGTCGGTGCACGCTGGGCATCGATCACCCCATGCTGCTGTAACCACGCACAGGCATCGTCGGCGTCGTGCTCGAACCAGGCTCCCGCCGAACCGAGTCGAAAGGTATACCCCCACGCATCCATGTCCCGGAGCATATGCGCGCGGTCAAAACCCTCAAGTGTATCGGACAGCACGATCTGCAAATAACACACGCCGTTTTCTTCGTCGTAGTCGCCACCCGCATTGGTGTCGAGCGAGGCTCGACGGGATGCCGGCATGCAAACGTAGTGACACAACTCATGGAGCGCCGAATGCACCGGTGTGTCCGCACGGACATAGAGTGTATTTCCCACTAGGCCCGCCTCGCGATCGCCCCAGTAGGAGCCGAGAATCGGTGCATTGGAGGGCACCGATTGCAGTGCGACACCATACGCGCGCACCACGGCCTCGAGTGCACCGACAGGCAGGTCGGCGCACGTCGCCACCGCCGACGCAACCTGGGAAGTCGCGTTATCGGGCATACCGCACTCGCCGTAAAATGGCCTGCGCCATTTCCGCGGCAAGCGCTGTGCGCAGCGACTCATACTCATGGCGTTTGCCGAGAACATCATTTCTATCAAACGTGTAGTCACGAGTGAGCGCCAGTCGCTGATTGCTGATATACACCGTGTCGTCGATGCTCAGCGAAAACACGGCGGTTTGAAACACCTCGTACTCTTCCGGTCCGTCAGTGGCCGCGACCGACAAAATACGCTGACCATTGTCCTGGTTGTTCACCGTCAATACCGCACCCGCGCCAATCGGAGAGGTCGCCAGCGCAACCTGTCTCAGCTCGAGCGCGCGGCGAAGTGCTTTGGTGAGTTCCGTATTTCGCTCTGATTTTATGTAGACGGGGGCTAAATCGGCCGGCAAGGAATCGGCGCCGCGTGGCGCAAACCCGCAGCCGGTAATCAGCGCGAAGGAAACAACATAGATGACGGCGAGACGACCCATTAGTTGGCCACTATGTTGACCAGTTTGCCGGGCACGACAATCACGCGCCGTACGGTTTTGCCCTCAATAAAGCGGGCAGCATTGGGCTCGCTGAGTGCCGCATGCTCCAGTTCCTCATTGGGCATATCCGCTGCGACATCGAGTTTGCCGCGCAACTTTCCGTTCACCTGCACAACAATCGATACGGTGTCTGTCACGAGCATGGCCTCATCCACATCGGGCCACGTAGCGCTCATCAACCCATCGCCATTACCTAGGGCCTGCCACCAAAAATGGCAGACATGCGGTGTGATGGGGGTCAGCATCAGCACGATTGCTTCCAGTGTTTCGTGCACGACGGCCGCATCGCCAGCGTCGTAGGAGTCGGCCTCAATGTTCATCTGCTTCCAGGTGAGGTTGGTCAACTCGCGAATCGCAGCCACCGCGGTATTGAACGTATGACGACGGTCAAAATCGTCACGCACTTTCAGTAACGTTCGCGCTTTGGCCTGCAGGAGCGTTTGCTGTGAAGCGGACCACTCGTCAGGTTTGGCGCTCCTACCCCCGCGCGATACGTGCGTATGCACCATGCGCCAAACGCGCTTCATAAATCGGGCCGAGCCCTCCACACCGGCTTCGGACCAGTCCAAAGATTGCTCGGGCGGTGCATCCGACATCATAAACAACCTGAGCGTATCGGCGCCGTACTTATCGATCATCGGCTGAGGGTCAACGGTATTCCCTTTCGATTTAGACATCTTTGCGCCGTCTTTCAGCACCATGCCCTGGGTAAGTAGCCGCGCGAACGGTTCACTCACATTGAGAATCCCTTCATCACGCAGAAGACGCGTGTAATAGCGCGCGTACAGCAGGTGTAAAATGGCGTGCTCGATACCGCCAATATACTGATCGACCGGCAACCAATACTGCGCGCGTTCATCGAGCATCGCCTCGGCCTGATCAAACGAAGCAAAGCGCGCAAAATACCAGGACGATTCAACAAAGGTGTCGAACGTGTCGGTATCACGCCGTGCGGGCTTGCCGCACTTCGGACACGGCACATTGACAAACTCAGGCATACGCCCCAGTGGTGAACCTGTCTCGTCGATTGTCACGTCCTCTGGCAAGCGCACGGGCAAATCGCTTGCCGGCACCGGTACCGCGCCGCAGTCATCACAGTGGATGATCGGCACTGGTGTGCCCCAGTAACGCTGTCTGGATACACCCCAGTCACGCAATCGATAATTTACACGTCGACGCCCGGTACCCGCTTGTTCGAAACGCGTGGCCAGCGCCTCAAACGCCTCGTCGAAATTCATTCCATTGTATGCACCGGAATTGATAAGACGACCACGTTCGACAAATGCTTCCTTATTGAGATTGATGTCGGCCTCGTCGCTCTCGATCACCTGTTTGATCGGCAGATTGTATTTTCGGGCGAACTCGTAGTCGCGTTGATCATGGCCGGGAACCGCCATCACCGCGCCCGTGCCGTACCCCATGAGCACAAAGTTTGCGACCATGACCGGGACATTTTCTCCCGTTACCGGATGGATGGCCTCGACACCGAGCGGCATACCGCGCTTTTCCATCGTCTCAAGTGCCGCCTCTGAGGACTGCATCGTATTGCATTCCTCCAAAAACGACGCGAGTTGCGGCGAGGACTCCGCCGCACTCATGGCCAACGGATGTTGTGCCGCTACCGCAAGATAGGTAACACCCATGAGCGTATCGGGGCGAGTCGTAAAAACCGCTTGCGTGCCGAAACCAGGAATCTCAAATTCGATTTCGAGCCCCTCGGAGCGACCAATCCAATTGGCCTGCATCGTCTTCACGGCATCCGGCCAACCGGGCATATCGTCTAGCGACGCGAGAAGCTCGTCAGCATATGAGGTGATACGCATAAACCATTGGCTGATTTCTTTTCGCTCGACCTGCGTTCCACACCGCCAACAGCAACCGTCTTCTACCTGCTCGTTAGCCAGTACTGTTTGATCGACTGGGCACCAATTGACCGGGGCGACTTTTTGATACACCAAATCTTTCTTGAACAGTTCGGTGAACAGCCATTGCTCCCACCGATAGTAATCAGGCTCACACGTGGCAAATTCTCGCGACCAGTCAAACGCGAAACCCAGGCGCTTAAATTGTCCGCGCATCTGGTCGATGTTGGCATACGTCCATTTGGCGGGAGGGAGTCCGTGTTTGATCGCGGCGTTTTCAGCCGGCATACCGAACGCATCCCAGCCCATCGGCTGCAGCACGTTCTTGCCCAGCATGCGCTGAAAACGACTGATGACGTCGCCGATCGTATAATTGCGCACATGGCCCATGTGCAGATTGCCACTGGGATAGGGAAACATCGACAGGCAATAGTATTTCTCACGCGAGTCGTCTTCGACGACCTTAAAGGCCTCGATTTGATCCCAAAAGGCTTGGGCATCCGATTCGATACCAGCCGGTTCGTAGTGCTCTTTCATCTGCTGTTGCTACCTGTGGACAAGCGCCAAAGGATACCAAGCACCGCTGCGCTTTGAAACGTCAGCGCCGACGACGAAGGCCGGTCACGGTGGCCAAAAACGCCAACACCACCATCGGCCAATCACCGTAGAGCATGTACGGTGTTTGACCCCGCATTCCGGGTACTTGCGCCGTGACGACATAGGGCTCAAATTGGGGGGACTGTTGAGTGGTTTGACCATTAGGGTTGATCACCGCGGAAATCCCATTGTTGGTGGCCCGAAGCATATAGCGCCCCACCTCAGCCGTGCGCGTGCGCGCGATTTGCAGGTGCTGATGAGGGGCAAGCGATCCGCCAAACCAGGCGTCGTTGCTCACGTTTACCAGCAAACTCGACCCTCGCGCTGTATCCAGCATCTCCTGTCCGAACACATCCTCGTAGCAGATCGAACCGCCGATCATTTGGCCGCCCAGCGCCAGTGGGGGCTGCCCGTTTTCGCCCGGACTGAAATTTTGGTAGGGCAAGTTCATCAGGCGCATCTGGTTTTTAACGAAATCGGGCACTGGGAAATACTCGCCAAAGGGCACCAAATGCCGTTTTCGATACACCGCTCGATCGGACCCAAACGCCGACAGTGAGTTATAGCGCACGTCATTATCCAGGTCATACTCCACGGTACCCACCAAAAACTCCGTGTTGGAATCGCGCGCCACGCGCTCAATTTCTTGCCACAACGGCTCCAGGTGGTGTTTGTAACGCGGGATCGCCGCCTCGGGCCAAATAATCAAATCGCTGTCGAGATGAGTGAGCGACAAATCGATGTACAGATTGATCGTCGGCTGAAGCTGTTCGGGCAGCCATTTTTGATCTTGGGGGACCGCACCTTGCACCAGACTGGCCGTTAACGCCGTGCCGTCTTCTTCGGTCCATTTGATTTGGGCGAGCAAAACACCGCTCGCCCACAACGAAACCGCACCGGCAACAGCGATCAGCCCAGTGCGCGAAGGGGTGTGCAACGCGTGTAACAACGCGGCACCCGTTAACCCAACGATCCAGCCCACCAGCAGCGTGCCGCCAACCGGCAGCCAACCCAACAACACGCTATCGACATGCGCATAGCCGGGCGAGAGCCACCCAAAACCAGATAAAAACCAGCCGCGAACCCACTCAAGCAACATCCACACACCGGGCACAAACCACGCGGTATAGCGCCATCCGACCGGTGCGACTCGCGCGACTAAATAGCCGAATACAGCAACGTAGCCCGCAAGGAACATCACCAGCGACAGCATCAAGAACGCGGCGAGCCAAAACGGCGCCCCACCAAAGGTGTGTACGCTAATCGTGATCCAATAAATGCCGGTTAGATACGCGGCAACACCGAATGCGAACCCGTTCCACGCGGCCTCTTTTGGCGTGCGCTCACAAAAGGCGTAGAGCAAGGCCGCCACCGTAAATGGCATAAGCCACCAGTGGCCATAGGGCGCAAACGCCAAGGGGTAACTGAGGCCCGCGAACGCGGCCAGTATTGCGCTCGCGCGACGCGACAGCGCTGCGGGCAGTCTCACAGGTTGCGTTGGCCGCGCGACATCGCGGACTCAGGCCGCCGCAACCGGGCGTTCCTTACCATCAAGCGGTCGCACCTGCACGGTCTCGATGCGACGACGATCGGCCCTCACAACTTTAAAGCGCAGATTATCGATATCAAGCGTTTCGCCACGACGAGGTAATCGGCCCAATTGATGCATGATCAGCCCACCGATCGTGTCGAAGTCTTCATCATCGATGTCGGAGCCAAAATATTCATTAAACTCATCGACACGCGTAATGGCTCTGACGGTATAAAGTGAACGCGCTTCTTTTTGAATGGACACTTCTTCTTCGATATCGTGTTCGTCATCAATTTCGCCGACAATCTGTTCGATAACATCTTCAATCGTCGCGAGCCCGGCCACGCCACCGTACTCATCAACCACAATGGCCATATGATTATGGCTATCACGAAACTCTTGTAACAGTTTATCGAGGCGCTTACTTTCCGGCACGAACACCGCCGGCCGCAAAGCCTCTTTTAAGTCAAAATGTTCCGCGCCACCGTTTTGATAAACTCGAAGTAAATCTTTGGCGAGCAAAATACCCACAATTTCATCGCGGTTATCACCCAACACTGGGAACCGCGAGTGACCGCTGTCGATAATGACTTTCAGAAGTTCGTCCGGCGACTGATCGCGCTCGAGCACCACCATGTGGGGCCTTGGAATCATGACGTCGCGTACGTGTTTTTCTGATACTTCCAGTACGCCTTTAATCATGGTGGCGGACTCCCGATCAAATAGACCGGTGTCGCGCGCAATTTGCAGCAGTTCCATCAAATCTTCACGATCCCGGGGTCTGGTCGCAAACGGCTGCGTGAGCTTGCGCCAAAAACTGATCCCGGAACCCTCGGTACTGGGAGGTTTACTGTTAGGAGGTTGATCTTCTGTCATGGTAGGTCTCTATCTGTTTAATAGGTTGCGGAATACGGGTTATCGATGCCGAGCGTCGCCAGTAATTGCGTTTCGAGGTTCTCCATCTCATCTGCCTCCCGGTCGTCAATATGGTCATAGCCAAGCAAATGCAAGACGCCATGCACGGTCAGGTGCGCATAATGATCGTCGCGTCGTTTATTTTGTGCGCGCGCTTCGGACTCCACCACGTCCGGGCAAATCACGACATCGCCCAGCAAACCATGCATGGCGCGTACCACCTCGTCAGCCGGAAACGACAGCACATTCGTGAGCGCATCTTTACCCCGATAGGTTCGGTTTAACGACTGCATTTCCTCTGGTGAGACCAATCGAATGGTCATTTCCATTTCATCTGAACGCCCAGCTAACGCCGCGATTGCCCAGCCAACAAACGCCGAAGCCTCCGGCACGTTCTCGTCACAGACGTTTTGTATAACCACGTCAGTCATCGCTATCGCGCTCCGCCTGCTCGTACGCGCGCACTATGCGCTGCACGAGTGGGTGACGCACCACATCGCGCGCGGTAAATTGAACAAAGCTCACGCCTTTGGTCTGCTGCAAAATCAATTGCGCGTGCTTAAGCCCTGATGTCTGATGCTTGGGCAAATCGATTTGTGTGATATCACCGGTAACCACCGCTTTGGAGCCAAAACCGATGCGCGTCAAAAACATCTTCATTTGTTCAACCGTGGTATTTTGGGCTTCATCGAGAATCACAAAGCTGTCGTTAAGCGTACGGCCGCGCATAAACGCCAGCGGCGCGACTTCAATGACATTGCGCTCCATGAGTCGCGCCACGCGGTCATAGCCCATCATGTCGTATAGCGCGTCATAAATAGGACGCAAATAAGGATCCACTTTTTGCGACATGTCACCCGGCAAAAACCCGAGGCGCTCACCCGCCTCAACGGCCGGTCGAACGAGAACCAGTCGCCGCACCTGTTCAAGGTCAAGCGCCTGCACAGCGCATGCCACCGCCAAAAATGTTTTGCCCGTACCCGCCGGTCCAATACCAAAGCACAAATCACTTTTTTGAATGTTGCGCAGATAACGTTGCTGATTGGGACCACGACCGCGCACCATACCGCGACGGGTTTTAATCAGCACCTCGTGCTGATGCGCATCGGTGTCCACCTCGCCCATGTTGAGTTCTTGCAGCGACAAATGCACGCGCTGAGGATCGAGCACTTCGTCCCGAGTCAGATCGAACAGGTGCTGGATCACCTCGCTACCGGCACGTGTCGCGGCATCACTACCGGAAACACGAAACTGGTTACCACGATTATTGATTTCGATGCCGAGATTGCGTTCGATTTGACGAAGGTGCTCGTCGAGCTGGCCACAGAGATTGGCGAGTCGCTCATTGTCGGCAGGTTCGAGGAAAAATTCCTGTGCGGCGTGTGCGCTCAAGGTGGGATATCGCTCCTTTTAAGCGGTGCGGGAAAGCGGTACGGCAACAAGACGACCGCGCAAAGAGTTGGGCATGGCTTCGGTGACTTCCACATCGGCAAACTCACCGATAAGGGATTCATCCCCTTCGAAATTAACCCAACGCATGTTTTCGGTCCGCCCAGCCACTTCGTTCGCGTTTTTCTTCGACACGCGTTCGACCAGAACACGCTGCACGGAGCCCACCATCTGCCGGGAAATGGTTTGGGCGTGCTGATTAATTCGCGTTTGCAGTAGCTTGAGCCGGCGGTGCTTCTCTTCGGCACTCACTTCATCGGGTAGTGCCGCCGCCGGGGTTCCGGGTCGCGCGCTGTAGATAAAGCTGAAGCTCTGATCAAAACCGATATCGGCAATAAGCTTCATGGTGTCATTAAAATCTCGTTCGGTTTCACCCGGAAAGCCGACGATAAAGTCCGACGAAATACTGATATCGGGTCGCACCTCGCGGAGTTTGCGAATTTTTTGCTTGTATTCAATCGCCATGTGGCCACGCTTCATCGCTGACAACACGCGATCGGAACCACTTTGCACTGGCAGATGCAAGTAATTGGCAAGCTCGGGGACATTGGCGTACGCCTCGATCAAACTGTCGGAAAATTCGACTGGATGCGAGGTGGTAAAACGGATGCGTTCGATGCCATCAATGGCCGCGACGTAGTGAATGAGTGTGCCCAAGTCAATGACATTGCCGTCGTGCGTAGGACCTTGGTACGAATTAACGTTTTGCCCCAGCAGGTTTATTTCTTTCACACCTTGCTCAGCTAGGCTCACGATTTCCGCGATCACGTCGTCAAAAGGGCGACTGAACTCATCGCCTCGCGTGTAGGGCACGACACAGAAACTGCAGTATTTGCTGCAGCCTTCCATAATCGACACAAAAGCCGTCGCGCCGCTCGCTTTGGGCTCCGGCAAACGGTCAAATTTCTCGATCTCCGGGAAGCTGATGTCGACGGCCGATTGGCCTTGGCTGCGCACCGAATTGAGCATCTCGGGCAAACGGTGAACGGTTTGGGGGCCAAACACGAGATCAACGTACGGCGCGCGCTTGATCAGCGCGTCACCCTCCTGGCTTGCTACGCATCCGCCAACACCGATGACAAGCTCCGGGCGCGATTGCTTCCACTGCTTCCAGCGTCCGAGCTGACTGAACACCTTTTCTTGTGCCTTTTCGCGGATCGAGCAGGTGTTGAGCAGCAGCACGTCCGCTTCTTCGGGCGTGTTGGTGATCGCTAGGCCGTGCGAGGCTTCGAGAACGTCGGCCATTTTCTCCGAATCGTACTCGTTCATCTGGCAGCCGAATGTCTTAATGAAGAGCTTACCGCTCATGGTCGCTTTGGTTACCCGTAATAGGCCCCAACTTACTCCGGAAGTCTGGCCATTTCCAGCACACTGTTCTCACTCTGAGTCCAGTCGCGGTATGAAGAATAATAACTATAAATATCAGTTGGTTGCGTCAATCACACACCCATCGAACCCCGCTTACGCCTCGCCCATCACCGGATTTTTAGGCCAATTCACCCAAGCGGCCGGCGAGTTTACACTGTTTTTGCGTGATTTTCCGGTGTTTTAGGGCAATTTCTCGCGCAGATATTCGTGGTTTTGACGCGGCGACACCATTCGCCCTGGAACGCTTGCGCGATCCATTCCGGTCGATAACATCACAATCTTGACGCGCGCGTTTTGCCGCTCGACAGGCGAGCCGAGATACCCATACCAACGGGCAATTTGTCCCGACCATGCGCCGCGGCTTCGCCCTGCTCCGCCGCGTCTTACCGGTTAGCGGGATGGCGTCGCCGAAAACCCTAATCCGGGAATGCAGGGATTCGCAGAGGGGCCTGGCGGCTGGCCGAAACGCTCAATCATCGGAATGTAGTCAAGAAAATTGATCGTTCCGTTGGAGTCGAGATCCTTGTCCTCATCATAGTTCGGGTCGCCGGCCGCCGAGTTGAATGAAGGCGGAAAAGACGAGATGTCCAAAAATGCGACGATGCAATTGTTATCGATATCCGGATCACAGCGGTTGCCGATTCCGTCTGTATTCGTATCGATTTGGTCTGGGTTGGGAACCAGTGTGCAGTTATCGACACTGTCGAAGATGCCGTCACCATCGCTATCGAGAGGCGGCGTATCGCAGCTTTGACCGCGAAACGCGACGTTGTCGACTTGCGCCACACCCGCAAAACGTCCGCGATAATGAAAACAGACGTACGCTTGGGATTCCGCTTCGAGGATACCGCTCAAATCGACAGACACTTCCTGAGCACCGGTCCGCGCCAACACACTGTCATCGTGATCCTGCACCTCATGCAGCAACTCATACGCCGGCAATGATTCGCTGGTCGGCGGCTCGGTTCCTGCCACCACCCTCAAAAATTCGGGATCGAAATCATCACTCTCGTCCTCGGGAGTACCGTTATCATCGATCAGATTGTTTTGCGCTGCTTGATAGAACGTCGTAAACGTCAGTGCCGGCCCCGTCACGGTCGATAGGTCAATGGCGTTGGAACAGGCATAGGCGTCCATAAGCGGTGCCGATCCAGGCAATGTATCCTCCGCGTTTTGACCCGTTGCATCACTATCGATGCAAAGTGCCACACCGGTCCCCGAGGTGAGATTATTTCCGTCACTAAACAACACTTCTTGAAGCGTCTGTGCCGCGTTTCGGCTTAGGCAAAGCGCGTCATCCGTAACGCCCCACCCGATCGTTGGATCATCGCCGCCACTGATCAGCGTCCAGTCGGCCGGAATCCCCGTATCAAACGTTTCAACCGGTTCGCAGCTTTGCTCAAGCTGCCAACACTCGCCGGCGACCGGCTGGGACGGCACATCGAGCGGAATTTGCACACTATCGATGACAAACTCGGTCACGCCCAAGCCGCCCGACAAAACGTCGGCATAGAACACCAGGTCGCGCGTTTGATTATTCGCCAACGCAGAAATGTCGACGGTCTGAGTCATAAATCCGGATGTTGAATTTGCGCACGCCATTGAAAACACCGTCTCACCGTCGATCGCCGCGTACAACCCGTGATTAGGCGATGCACAGTTCTTTACCCACAAATCAAACGTCAGGATAGCCGCCTGATCAGGAAGGGTGATCGACTGACCAATCTGCGGAAAGAACTCGCCTAAATCGGACCGAAGAACGGCCGCAAATGCCCCAACCGATGCGGCAAATGATTCACCCTCTGTACACGTCGCCTCCGAGCAAATGAGATTCGCCGGCAAAAAGGGATTGTTGATGGTCAGCGGCCACGCGTCACTCGGCCGCCCTCGACGATCCTCGAAACTCCCTTCCACAACCGCATCGGACGCGGCACTGAACGCCACCTCGTCAAACGTGAAACGGGGGTCACGGCAAACCCAATCGGGTTGCTCGACCAGACAGCCGCTGCTGCAGCCATCACCCGACACGCCATTGCCGTCGTCACATTGCTCCCCTACCGTCTGCAGGCCGTCACCGCAGACGCCACCGATCGCGTAGGCCGGAACAGGCATGAGCAAAAGCACCGCGCCCAACCACGCCCATCGCGCCCGTCCACTTCGTTCTTGATTCATTGTTCTTCCCTGTATTTGACCATCCGTTTGATCATGGCGTTGCGTTCGGTGTCGACACTGGATGCCGGCCGACGGAACCGATTTTCTGCCTCGTTTTTTTCTTAGTCTAGCACCCCCGATCATGCCCGAATCGGCTGGCAAATAATTCCAGTCTTTTCATAAGGTTAGTGAGCAACGAGTGGACGTGCGATCGTACCGACTGCTCTGTACGTGCTCTTCTTTGGGACACACGCAGACCCATTACCAAAAAAGCCTCCGACCAGGGAGGCTTTTTGGTGCGCGAACAGGCGCGTTCGCCGCGTGTCTAACCGATGAGTCCAGCAATCGACGCGAACGCGCGTTGAGTTAGATAGACCACCGATTCAACGTGCACTCGTCAAAACGGAATATCATCGTCAAAGCCGCCTGTATCCGCAGGCGCTTCAGCCATGGCGGGTGGCGCTTGGTTCATAGTGCTACCCCCCGCTGAGGCGCCACCGCCGCCGCCACCGCGACCCCCTAACATCTGCATTTCACGCGCGACAATTTCCGTGGTGTAGCGATCGTTGCCGCTCTGATCCTGCCACTTTTGTGTGCGGATCTGGCCCTCGACATACACTTGCGAACCCTTCCGCAGATACTCGGCGGCTACCTCGGCCAACCGATTGAAAAACACCACGCGATGCCATTCCGTTTTCTCACGCTGTTCGCCCGACTTTTTGTCTTTCCAGCTTTCGGAGGTTGCCAATCGAATATTGGTAACCGAGCCGCCGCTGGGCATGAATCGGGTTTCGGGGTCGGCCCCTAAGTTGCCGACCAAAATAACTTTGTTTATACCTCGCGCCATGTTCAGTGCTCCAAAAGGTTGAGTTAATCGTAATGTGTAATGGCTGGCTGATGGCCGTCGCAGAACGGCATCGACACACCGAAAGGTGTTGCGACGCCCGCGCTCGGTAGTGACTTAATCCAATGAACGCGTCAACCCACAGGGCCGATCAGGCGGCTGATTGTAGGCCGTCTGACACGAAAGATCACGCGCCTTAATGGGGCAAACTCGAGGATTTCTTAGGTAGCGTAGATAACTGCACGAAAAGCCACAGAACGCTCGCGACAGCACTGACCGCAAAACCGCCGTGCGGGCCAATCGCGCCGACACTCACGCCCGCCAACGCACCACCCGCGAAGACGCCGAGGTATTGACTGCTCGCATAGACGCCAAGTGCGGTACCTCGCCGCTCCTCGGTCGCCGCCATCGAAACCCGGGCCGGCAGATTGGCCTCCAAGAAATTGAAGCCCGAGAAAAAAACCGCCCCGGCGATCACTACCGCAAGCAATCCAACGTGTGCAGACATCGAGCCCATCGTTAACGCGATCATGCTTAACGCAATGAGCACAATCGAAAAGGTAGCACTGCGGGCCGCCACCGCGAGATCCTTGGAACGCTCAGAGCGCAACACCAAAAGAATGGTCGCGGGGATCGACAGCAAAATGATTGCACCGAGTGTTTTCCACTGCACGTCTTCGTCCAATCCAAACTGGTCGCGCAAGACAAATGGCAGCGACACAAAGAGCGCGGACAAAATGAAATGCAGTAGAAAAATAGCAATATTTAAGGGCCACAGCGCACGGTCGCGCAGCACGTTGCCGAGTGTTACCGGCGATTTACAGGTATCAATGCGACCGCCCGGAATCCGCCATAGCGCCAGCAGCAGTCCCACTACGGCCATCCCAAACGAGGCCATAAACAGGCCTTTAACACCGACGCGACTGCTCAAAATCGGCCCGAGCAGTAATGACAACACGAACGACAAACCAATTCCAATGCCCACAAATGCCATGGCACGGGTGCGTCGTTGTTCCGATATATGATCGCCCACCACCGCCGTGAGCACAGCCGAAATCGCCCCGGCACCTTGCAACACACGGCCCAGTATGACGCCGGTAATGGTGTCGCTGATCGCCGCGATGAACGAGCCGGCCGCGAATACGATCAGCCCGCCCACCACAACCAAACGGCGACCGTAACGATCGGACGCCCAGCCATAAGGGATCTGCAGCAACGCCTGGCTGATGCCATGCGCGCCCACAGCCAATCCGACCGCAAACGGCGTGCCACCCGGCAACGACGCCGCGTAAAGCGCCAGCACCGGCAGCACCATGAACAAACCCAACATACGCAGACTGAAAATGCTGAGCACCGTCATCATGATGCCGCGTTCCACTTGCGTCAGACCGCTACCTTCGGCGGCGGGCGCAGACTCGTGAGTCGATTGGGAAGAAGTGGAATTCACGTGTTCGTGACTTTGCGCCGGGTTAGATAGAACGAGTATATTAGCAGGTCTACTTTTAAATAGTACGGCGTAATGAAACACATCCAAATCCGCGGCGCGCGCACCCACAACCTCAAAAACATCGATGTCGATTTACCGCGCGATCAGCTGATCGTGATCACCGGTTTGTCCGGCTCGGGCAAATCGTCGCTCGCCTTCGACACGGTGTACGCCGAAGGTCAGCGGCGCTACGTTGAATCGCTGTCCGCCTACGCTCGACAGTTTTTATCAATGATGGAAAAACCGGACGTCGACACGATCGAGGGCCTGTCGCCCGCTATCTCAATCGAACAAAAATCCACCTCGCACAATCCGCGCTCCACGGTCGGCACAGTGACCGAAATTTACGACTACTTACGCCTACTCTACGCCCGGGCCGGTATCCCGCGCTGCCCAGATCACCACATTGATCTTGAAGCGCAGACCGTAAGCCAAATGGTCGATCAGGTGCTCACGTTGCCAAAAGGGTCGCGACTGCTCCTGCTGGCACCCGTTGTCCAAAATCGCAAAGGTCGTCACGAACAGCTCCTGTCGCAACTACTCGCACAAGGCTTTGTGCGGGCGCGCATTGATGGCGAGGTGTATGAACTCGATGATCCGCCCAAGCTCGACCTTCGCCGCAAGCACACCATTGAGGCGGTGGTCGACCGCTTTAAAGTGCGCGACGATCTTCAGCAACGCTTGGCCGAGTCGTTTGAAACCGCCCTGCAGCTCGCTGACGGCGTCGCCAAAGTGGCCTCGATGGACGGCAAACTCGACGGCGTCGACGGTGGCGAATTGGTGTTTTCCGATAAATTTGCCTGCAACATCTGCGGCTACAGCCTCACCGAGCTCGAGCCTCGCTTGTTCTCATTTAATAGCCCCATCGGCGCGTGCGCCGAGTGTGATGGACTGGGGGTGATTCAGTTTTTTGATCCCGAGCGCGTCGTCACCCACCGTCATTTGAGTATGGCCGGTGGCGCCATCCGCGGGTGGGATCGGCGCAACGCGTACTACTTTCACCTCATTAACGGCTTAGCCGAACATTATGACTTCGACATTGAAACGCCGTTCGAGGAACTTGACGACGACATTCAAGAGCTCGTTCTTTATGGCAATGACGGTGAGATCATCGAGTTCGAGTATCGCGATAGTCGCGGCAATCGCATTAAGCGCGAGCACGACTTTGAGGGCATTTTGCCGAATATGGAACGGCGCTTTCGAGAAACCGAGTCGAGCAAAGTGCGCGAGGAACTGGCTAAGTTTATGAGCCATCAGGCGTGTCCTGAGTGCGACGGCACACGACTCAACCGGTCGGCACGTAATGTGTTCGTTCAAGATCGGACTATTACAGACCTAAGTGATATGTCGGTGGCCGCAGCCCATGCCTTTTTTGATGCACTGTCACTGCCTGGCTGGCGCGGGGAAATCGCGATCAAAATTGTCAAAGAGATTAATGATCGACTCTCGTTTCTCAACAATGTTGGCCTCGAATATCTGACACTTAATCGAAGTGCGGAAACCCTTTCGGGCGGCGAAGCGCAGCGAATTCGGCTGGCGAGTCAGATTGGCTCGGGACTCGTGGGCGTGATGTACATCCTTGATGAGCCGTCGATCGGTTTGCATCAGCGCGACAATCAGCGCTTGCTCAATACGCTTATTCGCCTGCGTGATTTGGGCAACACAGTGGTCGTGGTTGAGCATGACGAAGAAGCCATCACCACAGCCGATTATGTGCTTGACGTGGGACCGGGTGCGGGCGTCCATGGGGGTCGCATTGTCGCGCAAGGAACACCCAAGCAAGTTGTCGCCAACTCAGCGAGCCTGACAGGCCAGTATTTGAGCGGTAAGCGCCGAATTTCAGTGCCGACATCACGCACCCCGTTTGATCAGGATCGTACGATTACCCTTCGCGGCGCGACGGGCAACAATCTCAAAAACGTCAGCGCCACGATTCCGGTCGGACTCATGACCTGTGTGACCGGCGTCTCCGGTTCCGGCAAATCGACCCTCATCAACGATACACTGTACCGCCACGCCGCGCGGGCGATTAATAATTCGAGCGTCACACCCAGGCCGTGCGAGGGCGTCGACGGCCTTGATCAGGTCGATCGCATTATCGACATCAGCCAAAGCCCCATCGGCCGCACGCCACGATCGAACCCAGCAACCTATACCGGGCTTTTCACACCCATACGCGAACTGTTTGCGGGCACTCAGGAAGCGCGCTCGCGCGGTTATCAGCTGGGTCGATTCAGCTTCAATGTGAAAGGCGGCCGCTGCGAGGCCTGCCAAGGGGACGGTGTGCTGCGCGTGGAGATGCACTTTTTGCCCGATGTGTACGTGCCGTGCGACATCTGTCATGGCAAACGCTACAACCGAGAGACCCTCGAAATTCGATACAAGGGCAAGAATATTCATGAAGTGCTAAAGATGACGGTGGAAGACGCAGCCGACTTTTTTCAAAACGTGCCCGTGATCGCCCGCAAACTGAAAACGCTAATGGATGTGGGCCTGAGTTACTTGGAACTCGGCCAGAACGCCACCACCCTATCGGGCGGTGAGGCGCAGCGCGTTAAACTATCCAAAGAGCTCAGCAAACGCGCGACAGGCAACACGCTTTACATTCTCGACGAACCGACAACCGGCTTGCACTTTCATGACATCGCTCAGCTTCTGGTGGTGCTGCAACGCCTTCGCGACCGAGGCAATACCGTGGTGGTGATCGAACACAATCTTGATGTCATCAAAACGGCCGACTGGATCGTGGACCTCGGACCGGAAGGAGGCGACGGCGGCGGCGAAATCGTGGCCTTTGGCACACCCGAAGAAGTCGTTAAGGTAAAGCAATCCTACACGGGACAATTTCTTAAGCCATTGCTTCCGGACCGGCAAAAATCAAGCAAATCGACTACTCAGCAACGCGCCCGAACCTGACGGCACGAAGTCTAGGACTCGGACACGGCATCGAGAATATAGTCGTATTCCTTGGCGAGTGTTTTTTCCGCGTCTTTCGCAATGAACTGCGCGAGCTTCTTGCCCAATAACGGCACGCTTGAGGTGATGTCCATCTCCACATGATTCACGCAACCCTCGCCATCGGGCATCACGTTCATCGTGCCAGTGATTTCAGCCGGCACGCCTTCGGTGCTGAGTGCAAAATCACAAATGTACTCGTCGTCACCGACGTCCTGCCATTCCTCAGTTTGTGTCACGGTGTTCCATTCGCCCAGCAGGCTCTTTAGCACGCCCGGCACGTCCGCCGGCACATCCCGATCGAGCGTAATCGAAAACGTGTCATCGCCACGCTCAATTTCAACCACGTCGATATTCTTCGCGCCGCATGCAGCGAATTTATCCGCATGAAATCCATCTTGCGTAAACAGCGTGTAGAGCTCCTCACTGGAGCAAGGATATTTGTGTTGCGCAGTAATATTCATAGTTGATTCCTGTACCGATTCACGATCCACTCGACCAAGGGCGCCTGGACGAATAAGGAGAATAACACTACCCCGTAGGCCATGGACTGAATGGTCCACCAATACGGCAAATCGGTGGGGAGCGACAGCGCCAGTGCAAGGGTTACGGCGCCGCGTACACCACCAAAATAAAGCAACACGCCTTGCACGCCATTTAGGCGCTCAGCACCCAGCAGGCGATTTTGAAGCGGTAGCGACAACACCACCACCGGCAACCGGGCAAGCAACAGTGCCCCAACCGCAATAATCATCACCAGCCAGCGCTCGGTGAACATATCCACGGTAATGGTCACGCCGACCAAAATAAACAGCAACATATAGGAAGCGCGTCCCAAGAACTTCCAAAAGACATAGGTAAAGCGCGCAGATTGATCCGCATCGCGCCCACGATACTCACGGCCTAACAGCAATCCGGCCGCCATCAGCGCCACCACGCCCGAGGCTTCGAGCAATAATTCCGTCGTGAGGTAAATACCGTACACCGCGACTAATGTGACCAATCCTTGTGTCAACTCGTTAAGCTGTCGCCAACCCAGACGTAGTAATATCCACGCCACGCCGACCCCCACCACGGCGCCGGCCGCTATCGCCCAGAGAAAAAGCAGCGCGGTCGTGCCGAGCAACGCGGTGGCATCGCCCTCCATCGCCAAGGCAAACCCGGTCAACGACACATAGAGCGCCACCGCAATCGCGTCACCAAAGGCGCCTTCACCCTCGAGCAGTGTGTTCACAGGCGGCGGCACATTGCGTCGCTCAAAAATCTCCGAAATCACCAGTGAATCGGTGGCGACAAACAATGCGGCGGCGATGCCCGCCGCAATCCAAGGAAAACCGGTCGGATGCGCAACCAGGTAATAAATGAGTGCCGTACACAGTGCGGTCGCGACGAGCAGCAACGGCAGTGCAAGCGCGAGCGTCGGGCCCAGATAGCGCTTCAAACTCGTCGTGTCGACACGCAGCGCCGCGAAGAACACCAGCAGTGGCAACAGCACATAGAGAACGAGGTCGCGAAAGCTACGCCAGCTCAACCCGGTGTCATACCCCAGTGCGACCACAAGCTCCGATGCCGCAAACCCCAACACCACGAGCACCCCCCCGAGAGGCAGTCGCAACCATTTGGACAGCGGCATGGCCAACAGCGCCAGCGCCAGCAGCACGGTCACCGTCGTGACAAGCTGAATTATGCTCATTCGTTTTGCACCCTGATTACCTCAATGAGAGCTCTATACCATTGATTAAGCGAGCATTCTTAACGTTTCGTCGACATCTGTCCGGGCGCGCACGCTACAAATGTTTACCAAATGTGGTCGGCTCACCCAATCCCGATCCATTACAATGCGCGCATTGCACAAAACTTCATATGGGGAATTCGACATGAGAGTAGCAACAATCACCGCGGTCGTCATGATGGCGTTGTTAAGCGTGAGCGCCTGCAGTAAGGACGACACAAAAGAGACGATCGATTCAGCCGCCGATTCGGCCGGCAGCATGATGGACAAAGTGAAAGACGCCGGTAATGCCGCGATGGATGCGGCTAAGGACGCGGGCGATGCCGCTATGGAAGCCGGCAGTAACGCCATGGACACAGCAAAAGAAGCCGGTGGCGACGCGATGGATGCCGCAAAAGACTTGGGGAACTCCGCGATGGAAGCCGGCAGCGATGCCGTGGACGCCGCCAAGGACATGGGCAGCTCTGCCATGGAAGCCGGTAGCAACGCCATGGACGCCGCAAAAGACATGGGGAATGCTGCGATGGAAGCCGGCAGCGATGCCGTGGACGCGGCCAAAGACATGGGCAGCTCCGCCATGGACGCCGGTAGCAACGCCATGGACAAAGCCAAAGAAGCCGGCAGTGACGCGATGGACAAAGCCATCAAGACAGTGGATGAGATGAGCGACGAAGAGCAGTAGACGACGATCAACTTTGGGGCCGGGCTTGAATCTGACGGCGTAGTTTGCGCGCGTTTGCCCCCCAGGCGAAAGAATCAGGTCTGGTCCCAATCTCTTCTTTATTTTGGCCCAAGGGCAACCTTGGGCTTTTTTTTGCCTGGAACCCTAGTAACCCGCCGCCTGTCCGTCTTTACGCGATTCGGACGCACCCACATACACCCCGTGTTCGGCGTCATACCGAATCGCCTGATAACCGCCATAACCACTGCCACCCACCTTTACCGTGTGACCGCGGCGGCGCAATGCCTTGACCACTTTCGCGTCATAGCCTGTTTCGAGGTTGATACGCCCTCCATCGGTCATGACCTCGCCGGTCGGTTGCGATGATCCTTCGTGGCGCAACCGCGGCGCATCACCGGCAACTTGGGTGTTCATCCCAAAATCGATCATATTGACCAATATTTGCACGTGCCCTTGCGGCTGCATGGCGCCACCCATCAAGCCAAAGCTCATAAACGGTTTACCGTCTTTGGTAACAAACGCCGGTATGATCGTATGAAACGGTCGTTTGGCCGGTTCATAAACATTGAAATGATCGGGATCAAGACTGAACAACTCGCCGCGGTCCTGCAGAACAAACCCGAGTCCCGGCGGGGTCATGCCCGAGCCCATGCCGCGATAATTGCTTTGAATTAGCGACACCATATTGCCGTCTTGATCCGCCGTGGTGAGGTAGATCGTATCCCCTTCCTCCAGCGCGCCATCATAGGCGGGTAACTGTTTTGACGCGCGTTTCATGCTGATACGCGCGCGTTGAGATGCCGCATACTCTTTGGATAACAGTGCATCGATCGGCAACGTATTAAACGCAGGATCGGAGTAAAATTTCGCTCGATCTTCAAAGGCGAGTTTTTTCGCTTCTGTGAGCACATGTAAATAGTCCGCGCTGCCAAAGCCCATATCAGCCAAATCAAAGCCCTCTAAAATATTGAGCATCTGAAGCGCAGCAAGACCTTGGCCATTTGGCGGCAACTCATACACCTCATAGCCGCGATAGTTGGTAGACAGCGGCTCCACCCATTCCGACGTATGATTCGCCAAATCATCTACCGTCAAAAATCCGCCGTTAGCCTGCATGTAATCAGCCATCGTCTGAGCAACGTGGCCTTTGTAGAAGCCATCCCTTCCTTCCTTCGCCAGGATTCGATACGTGTTCGCCAAATCAGGATTCTTAAACACCTGACCCTTCTTTGGCGCCACCCCATTTGGCATAAACACCTCACTAAACCCCGGGAACTTCGACAAGATCGGTACGCTTCGATTCCAGTAGTAGGCAATAAGCTCAGTGACCGGGAATCCATGCTCCGCATAGCGAATTGACGGTTCAAGAATGTCATCCATGGGCAGCTTGCCAAACTTCTCGTGGAGTTCAAACCAGCCGTCCACCGCACCCGGCACGCTCACCGGCAACGGGCCGTGGGACGGAATTTTGTCGAGTCCTTGCTCAATCAAATAATCGAGTGTGAGGGTAGCGGGACTGCGCCCGCTCGCGTTTAGCCCATGAATCGTCTGTGTAGACTGATCCCAAACTATTGCGAACAGATCGCCACCGATGCCATTGCCGGTTGGCTCCATGAGACCCAACGCCGCATTGGCCGCAATGGCCGCATCAACGGCATTGCCACCCGCCTTTAAAATATCGAGCGCCACTTGCGTGGCAAGCGGATGGCTGGTGGCCGCCATGCCGTGTACCGCAATCACCTCGGAACGCGTGGCGAGCGGATCGCCACTGACGCGATCACCGGCCGAAACAGGCGGCACAGCCATCATCCACAGGCAGACGAGCAAAACGGAAAGACGAAGCATGAGATCTCCTTTGTACATGAATGCAACCATCGCCCGTCACAAAAGCACGTATTGGACTGTGGTCTGTCACAGCAACAATCGTAGTGGCGCGCGTCATCAACGCAAAACCGATCGACCGAAGGATGTCGAGCCCGAGGACACGACCACTAACGAACACTACGCCAGGCGATGTCATCCGGTCGACTGTAAAAGTACAGCGCAAAGTATGCCGGCAACGAAATGCACCACGCGATGACATTCGTGACGTAGTATTCGGTGTCGGTCATGCCCGCGCGTAAATCAAGATTCGAAATCCAGTAATACGCGATGCTAAAGGCAATATTGGCCACCAGCGCAATAAGCCAAAACGGCGGCGTCATAATCGGCTTAACGAATGCATGACCAAACAGACCGACGGTGACCGTAAGCCATAACACGATCGAAAAATACTCCGCTAAGCCCGAATGCGGATCAGCGAGCTGGTAGAGGTAGCCCCAAACCGAAAGCGCCGTGATGAATACGAAATAGACTTTCCAGCCGAGTGACCGGGTTCCACCCTGATTTGGATCCAGGGAGGCGTTAGGCGCTTCGTAAGGATTCTGCTCCACATTCGTCCCCGTGCCAAAAAGATCGATTCAACCAACGATCAAACAACGAAAGTTTACCATGCTATTCGCGCGACTGTGCACAGCGACATCTTGCCAACACTCGGCTCCCCATCGACGTGTTTCCACTCCGCAACCTGACCGTTATCGGAATATCGCGCTTCATCGTGCGACGAACCGCTGCGACGAAATGGGTAACGCCATCATCCATAGAGTACAGAACACGACAAAGCGGGCAATCAGACCGCGTCGAATGGGAACCCAGGGAGCTGATGCATTAAGGAGACTGAACATGAACGCAACTCGATCATTCCACTCATTCAAATACGCCGTTATGGCGTTGGTGATCGTCGCCCTTTCGCCACAACTGGCCAATGCCGCGCCGCTGTCCGCCAGCGAATCGGTGCGGTATACCGATCTGAATCTGGACACATCGGCGGGACTCGATGCGCTGTATAAACGCCTAAGCGTAGCAGCCCGGCGAGTGTGCGGCAGTCAAACGGAGTTAAAGCGCGCCGGCTCAATAAAGCAGTTGCGCATTAATCAAACCTGTTTTGATGCGACGTTGGCCCGCGCCCTAGCGGAGGTTAACTACCCGGCGCGCGCGACCGCCAGCCGCTAATGCCACCGAGCGGTGCGCCCTATCGATTGATCGGCCGCGTGTTGGCGTGAGGAAGGTCGCTCACGCCAGGTGCTTGATCTGGGCGCATCGCTCACCCTCAGCGGAGCGCAATCTCAATCTGCACGCATGTCGCACGCATCCTCTCGGTTGGCAGGTGTTGCAAACTAGCCGGTTGCTGCCTTAGCCTGCTTGGCCTCAACGGCCTGTTTCTTACGTGGATCCAGGCCCAACGAGCGGGCAATGATCTCACGCATCACCTCCGACGAACCGGCATAAATTCGGGAGATACGCGCGTCGGTATACATACGCGAAATGTGATATTCATCCATATAGCCTGCACCGCCATGAAGCTGCACGCATTCGTCTACCACACGCCCTTCTAGCTCGCTGCCATAGAGCTTGATGCGGGCCACTTCATCGGCAGTCAGCTGCCCAGCGTTAAATTGCATCACGCAGTGATCGAGCGCAATTTGGGCGACATCAATTTCGGTTCGCATATCGGCCATCTTAAATCGATTTACCTGAAAATCGGCAACGGTCTGCCCAAACAGTTTGCGCTCGGTAATGTAGTCCATCGTCAGATCAAAAGCCGCTTGTGCTGCCGATAGATAACCAATCGCGCCCATCAGTCGCTCGTCGACCAAAAATTGCATAAGGTAATAAAAGCCCTTAGTCGGGTCGCCCAGCACATTTTCTTTGGGTATACGCACGTTGTCGAAAAAGAGCTCAGCCGTATCTTGAGACTTGAGACCCATTTTCTTTAGATTGCGGCCGCGCGAAAACCCCTCCATACCCCGCTCAACCAAAAACAATCCCAGTGATCTCGAGCCGGGGGCGCCGGTGCGCGCAGCAACGATGACAACGTCGCTGAGAATGCCGTTGGAGATATAGGTTTTTTGCCCATTCAGTACAAAGTGATCACCTTGGTCCTCCGCATGAGTTTTAATCGCGGCGACGTCGCTGCCTGTCCCTGGCTCGGTCATGGCAATCGCGAGGATAATTTCGCCTCGGCAGCACCCCGGCAACAGGCGCTGCTTCTGTTCTTCCGTGCCGAGTCCCAAAATATACGGTGCCACCAGTCGGTTATGCAGTCCGTAAAAAAAGCCAGAATCACCGTGCCGAACGCCCTCTTCGGCGAGTATTTGCTCAAAGCGCATGTCATCAATGCCGACGCCACCGTATTTCTCGTCGGCCTGCATGATCAGAAATCCTTGCTCACCCGCCTTGAGATAGAGCTCTCGATCAACGACGCCTGCCTCGCGATACTTGTCCCGATTGGGCTTGACCTCCGCCTCGAAAAAACGCCGCGCCGACTCGCGAAAAATCTCATGCTCTTCTTCAAATATTACTCGCTTCATGCGAACACTCCTCTTGCAATTCCTCTTAACTATCCTTTAAACACCGGCGAACGCTTCTCCAGAAACGCCGCGACGCCCTCGACATTGTCGGGCGACATCAGTAGGTCGACCTGTTCTTCAGCCTCCAAATCAAATGAGGCTTGCCATGTGTTTTGCATGGCAAAGCGCATGACGCGTTTAGTCGCAGCAAGCGTAAGCGGCGCCTGCTTGGACAACGTATGCGCCCACTCTGTGGCCGTGCTCATCAGCGCATCGGCAGGCACGACTTTGTTGACTAGCCCCCACTCTAACGCCAGCGCCGCCGGCATGCGCTGCCCTTCAACGCAGACCTCATACGCTTTTTTATAGCCGAGCCGTCGAGCCAGTTGCCAGTTAATGCCGCCGTCGGCAACAAGTGAAATCGCGGCAAATGGCGACAGTAGATACGCGTCCTCGGACATCACCGCCAGATCGCAATTGAGCGCATAGCCCAGCGCAATGCCGGCCGTCGGACCATTCAGTGCGGCCATGACGGGTTTGTCCATATCGTTGATCAGGCGAATACTCGGCAAATACTCATCCCGAAGCTGATCCTTCACGGTTTGCGAGCCCTCGGGCATGCCGGCCTTTAGGTCAGCGCCTGCACTGAACGCCCGACCGACGCCAGTGAGAATCACGACGCGAATCGCGTCATCGTCCTTGGCCCGCATCAAAGCACCGGCCAATTCAGAGCGCATTAACGTATTAAACGAATTCATGGCATTGGGCCGGTTGAGCGAAACAATCGCGACAGGCCCGTCCACTTCATAGATCACGGTTTCATAGTCAGCCGGGTTGGATTGGCTGATGCTAAATTGGCTCATAACTAGGCTGCCGTCTGGGAGTTGGGTGACGCGTCGAGCGACGTCGGCTCTCGAACTGGATAGTAACGACCATCGGTCGCGGCGAGGGCACGCAGACCGTCTGGCACCGCGAAACGCGATCCATGTTGTGCGGCCAGAGCGTCGCACTCTTTCACAAACTGCGCGGTACCCAGGGTATCAATGTAAGACAATGTGCCGCCGGTATACGGAGGAAAACCCCAACCTAAAATCGAACCGATGTCCCCGTCGGCCGGATGAGAGAGCACACCCTCCTCCAGACAACGCACCGTTTCCAACGCCTGAATATGAAACACGCGCTGTTTGATTGCCTCACACGAAGGCTGTTCAGCGGCTAACGGGAAATGCGTCGAAAGCCCTGGCCAAAGCTTCTTTTTCGCGCCTTGGGGATAGTCGTAAAAGCCATGGCCAAATCGCTTGCCGCGACGGTCAAACTCCTCCACAAACCGTCTGACTACTTCATCCGACGCGGTTGGCGTATACGCGTCGCCGAGATCTTCACGCGTTTGTTTGCCGATATGATAGCCAAGCTCAAGTGACACCTCGTCCATCACCTCCAGCGGCCCGACCGGCATGCCCGCCTGGCGACAGACGTTTTCGATGAGCGCCGCATTCACCCCCTCCGAAAGCAAGATCATGCCTTCGCGTGTGAAGGTGCCAAATACCCGACTTGTGTAAAAACCACGAGAGTCATTTACGACGATCGGTGTTTTTCGAATCTGTTGAATGTAGTCGAGCGCCACCGCCGTTGCGTAATCGTCAGTCTGTTCGCCAAGGATAACTTCAACCAACGGCATCTTGTCGACCGGTGAAAAAAAGTGAATGCCAATGAATTGGCTCGGTCGCGATGATGCTGTCGCCAATCCAGAGATCGGTAACGTTGACGTATTGGACGCAAACACCGCGGTATCCGCAAGCTGCGCCTCGGCCTGCTGGGTAACGTGCGCCTTGATGTCGCGATCCTCAAACACCGCTTCAATCACAAGTTCGCAGCCTTCTAATGCGGCGTAGTCTATGGTGGGCGAAATTCGCGCGAGTAGTGCATCGGCTTTCGAGCGTTGCACCTTGCCGCGAGCAACGGCTTTGTCGCACAACGCGGCTGAATACTGCTTACCGTCCTCGGCTTTTTCAAGCGACGCGTCTAGCAGCACAACCTCCATCCCGGCACGAGCAGAAACATAGGCGATACCGGCCCCCATCATGCCAGCACCCAACACGCCTAGGCGCGTTACACGCGTCTTTTCAACTTGATTTGGGCGCCTCACCAGTTTATCCGCCGCCCCTTTATTAATAAACAGCGTACGGGTCATGTTGCGCGCCACCGGGTCACGCAGCAGCGAAGTAAAGTACTTCGACTCAATATGAAGGCCTGCATCAATGGGCACCACAGAACCCTCATACACACAACTTAAGATCGCGATGGGCGCCGGATAGTTACGCTGCGTTTCTTTGGCCGTCAACGCTGTCCCAATCATGAGCGTCTGCATGGCTTTGGGGTGCATTAACCCCGCCCCACCCGGCACTTTGAAGCCTTTTTTATCCCATGGCGCCACCGGATCGACACGATTCTCACTTAAAGCGGCAATCGCCGACGTAATGAGTAAGTCGGGCGCCACCACTTCGTCCACAAACCCCGCCTCTTTTGCCTGTGCGGCCGAGACATGTTTGCCTTTCACAATGAGCTGAAGCGCCGCTTCAATACCGATCAAGCGAGGTAACCGTTGCGTGCCGCCTGCACCGGGCAGCAAGCCGACTTGCACCTCAGGCAAGCCCAGGCGCAGGCGCGGATCGTCCGCCGCCACTCGATAGTGACAGGCCAGGCACAGTTCAAGCCCGCCGCCAAGGGCCGTACCATTAATCGCCGCCACAAAAGGTTTGCCGCAGGTTTCGATACGGCGATACAGCGTTTGATAACGCATCGCGTTTTGGAACATATCCTCGACCGACAGACCGCTGTCGAAAGAGCCCACTAATTCCATCAGATCCGCGCCGGCAATGAACGATGATTTACCGGACGTGATGATCACGCCGGTTACCGCATCATCTCCTTCGATACGCTCCACCGCCGCAGACAGATCCTGCATGAAGGCGGGTGTGAGCACATTCATACTGCGGTCTTTTACATCAATGGTCAGCAACGCGATGCCGTCGGTGACCGAATAGTCAATGGTCGTCATAACGAGACTCCTGCTATACGCGTTCGATAATGGTAGCGGTGCCCATTCCCGCCCCCACACAAAGATTGATGAGTGCGGTATTGAGATCGCGACGCTCAAGTTCGTCGAGCACGGTACCTAGAATCATCGCGCCCGTGGCGCCCAACGGATGCCCCATCGCAATTGCGCCACCATTCACATTGATTTGGTCGTGAGGAATATTCATGTCACTCATAAATTTCATGACCACCGACGCGAACGCCTCATTGAGCTCAAATAGGTCGATATCGCCTTTGCTCATGCCTGTTCGTTTGAGCACTTTCTCGGCACTCGGAGTGGGTCCAGTGAGCATAATCGTCGGCTCACTGCCCACGGAAGCGAATCCACGAATGCGCGCACGTGGTTTCAGTCCGAGTCGATCTCCTACTTCCTTATTGCCAACCAGGACGGCCGCAGCACCATCCACAATACCGCTGCTGTTGCCGCCCGTGTGTACATGATTGATACGTTCGACCTGTGGATAGCGCTGGATCGCAACCGCGTCGAAACCTGCCTGTTCACCCGGAATTTCAAATGCCGCTTTCAGCCCAGATAAATCCTCTAGGCTGGTGCCCGGTCGCATATGTTCATCCCGATCGAGCACCACGCGTCCCAACTGGTCCGTCACGGGCATAATCGACTGATCAAACCAACCCTGGCTCCAAGCGTGCGCGGCACGCCGCTGACTTTCCACTGCATAGGCATCGACGTCTTCCCGACTGAAGCCCTCAAGTGTTGCGATCAAATCTGCACCGATCCCTTGTGGTGCGAAGTACGTGTCATACGCCACCTTAGGGTCGGCCGCCATCGCACCCGAATCGGACCCCATCGGCACGCGCGACATGCATTCCACGCCGCCGCCAATGCCAAGATCAGACTGACCGGCCATAATCTGAGAGGCGATGGTGTTGACCGCTTCAAGACCGGACGCGCAAAACCGATTGAGCTGCTTACCGGGCACGTTTTGGGCATAGTCCGCGTAAAGTGCAGCCACACGCGCCACGTTGGCTCCTTGCTCACCCACCGGCGTGACGCACCCCATCACCACATCGTCCAAATACTGCGTATCCAGTGCATTGCGATCGCGTACGCTGGCGAGAATTTGCGACGTCAGTTCTAAGGGCGTCGTGGCATGTAAGGCGCCATTGCTTCGGCCTTTGCCGCGCGGGCTACGCACGTGGTCATAAATGTAGGCATCGGTCATGCAAGTCTCCTGTCGAGGTTATTTGCGCACCGCGAGCTCGTCGGCAAGACGCTGCTTGGCGTGTTGCTGCACGCGCGGCCAGTCAAAACTGTCTTTGTCCAGCATCCACAGCAGTCCGATTCCAGAGCTGTACGCAATAAAATGCGCCGCGCTTGCGGCGGCATCGAGTTTGGGATTGATCGTGCCCGCTTCCTGCCCCTGATGAATCCAGCTCTGAAGCTGTTTGGCCTGACGTTGTTTGACGCGACACACAATGTCTTTGAGTTCGGAGTCGGGCTCGCACGCTTGTTGGCTTAGAATGTTCATCGCGCGGATGTCGTCGGGAGACTCGCGCACAAACGCGTAGTAGGCATCGGCACAGGCCATCAGGGCATCGGCACCCGTCGCATCGGCCACCTGCGCTTCCAGTGTGCGCGCCCATCGCTCCGAGACTTGCTTGATCACCGCTTTGAACAACCCGGCTTTCGTACCAAAGCGATAGGTGACATGACCGCGGCTGTAACCCGAGGCGTCACCCAGCGCTTTAAGCGTCGCGCCGTTGGTGCCGACGTCGACAATTAGACGAATTGCTGCATCAATAAGGCGCTGGTCCGACAGCGCGGAGCGCTCGTCTTGAGTCAGTCGACGCGAAGGTTTTGCAGGCATGCTGGCACTCTACAAGCTTTCCTTGTCGCCAGCAAGTTTTTGCCTTGTTCATGCGCTGGCCCACAAGCTCAGCGGGATTCGCGGGGATAAAAAAAGGCCACAGCCCAGGCAGGCTGTGGCCACTCCAGACCAGAGGTCCGGTTCAATCAATGCGAGGGGGGAACCAACACCGCATCAATGACATGGATGACACCGTTCTGTGTAACGATGTCTTTGACGATGATCTGCGCATCGTTGATAAAGATCTCGCCTTCTTCAAGACCCACATTCACGCGATCCCAATTGAGCATGCGAATGCCGCGAACCGTACTTCGAAGCACACGGTCCGATTTCTTCGGCCAGGCGCTCACGTGATAGAGCAATACGTCAGTCAGCGCGCGTGGATTGGCCAGCAGTTCGTTAATCGTGTCCTGTCCTAGCGCTTCAAATGCAGCATCCGTCGGCGCGAACACGGTGAACCGGTAGTGCGGGTTGGCCAACACATGGTCAAGCCCGGTGGCTTGTAATGCGGTAACGAGCGTTGTGAACGAACCGGCTTCGACCGCCACATCGACAATCGTGCCGTCAACGACTTCATCGGTGATCGGCAACAAAACGCGGTCGATCACGTGAATAATGCCGTTGCTCGTCTGAATGTCCTGGGCCACCACCAATGATTGGTTGATATACAAACCCTCATCGGTAATGTTGGTAATAACGCGGTCATGGTTGAGCGCGCGTAACGAACGACTCGAGCGACGCAGCAGGTTGCTGGACGGACGCTCCGAGCCCAGCACGTGGTAAAGCAGAATATCGCTGAGCGTGTCAGGGTCGTTCAACAGGGCACCGATCGTGTCGGCACCCAACGCGTCAAACGCCGCGTCGGTTGGTGCGAACACCGTAAAGGTACCGTCGGGATTGGCGAGCGCCTGATCCAGACCTGTGGCTTCCAGCGCTGCCACCAATGTCGTGAAGCTACCGGCTTCCACCGCCGTCTCAACGATGTTCAATGTGGGGCCAGGCACCTCTTCCGGTGGAATCAGTACTTGGTCGATGACGTGAATGATGCCATTGGTCGTGCGAATGTTACGCACAATAACCTCGGAATCGTTGAGGAACAGATCATGGCCCACAACGCTAACGTCGATCCGATCGCCATTGAGCGCCTTGACCGTCCGCCCATTGCGCCGCTCAAGCTGGCGAGCCGATTTCTTCCGATCAAGCACGTGATACAGCAGGATATCGCTCAGTGTCTCTGTGTCATCGAGCAGCGCAATGATGGTGTCTTTACCCAGCGCCTTAAAGGCCGCATCGGTCGGCGCAAATACGGTGAAATTCGCGTGCTCATCCGCAAGCGCCGCGTCTAATCCCGTGGCTTCCAAAGTGGCGACGAGCAAATTAAAATCGTCGCTGGCAACCGCCGTTTCGACAATGTTCAAAGTAGGATGCTGGGCCTTTGCGGGCACCGTCAGTAGAGCAGCGCTCAACAGCGCGAGCGCAACGAGGCGCAAATGTCGGACTAGCGATTGCATGTTACTTTCCTCCCAAACTTTTATTCTAGTGAGGCGAAAATAACTAGCCGACCCTCATTTGTTTGTGAGATCAAGGTGAATTCCGGGTGAATGGGTGAAATCGATCTGCAAGCGGCGACCAAGGTCTTTGGAATACCCATGGCTCTTGCCGTAGGTGCCGGTCTCCTTACACGGTGAATGCCTGTCCTGTTACTGCTGTCCCGCAACACGTGTCATGCAACGTGCAAGTGGGTGCCTATCCCTAAACATGGTCCCCAACGGCGGTTACTCCGTTCCCGCAACACGTGTCCCGCGACGTGCAAGTGAGTACCGGTTCGGAGACGTTCTTTCCCGAAACGTGCGGCAACGTGTCATGCCGAATCGGCTGAATGGCCCGTCCTCCGCATGGCGATTGAATCCGTCACGGCCTCCGTGCCCACTCTTTATTGTCCGGTCGGACGGACACCCGGGTGACATCGTGTACTCGAATTGGTTTGACAATTACCTGTGTATCACATAGTATGCATCACATACTATATGGGACATAGAGCATGTCATCGGAAACACTTGAAAAACTCATTCATGAAACCCGCCGAGGCGTACTGGTGCTTGCTGTACTGGGTGTATTACGTACCGAACACTATGGTTACTCACTCGGTAAAGCCCTGAACTTTATGGGTATTTCAATTGATGAAGGCACGCTTTACCCGCTCATCAGACGCTTAGAAAAGCAAGGTCTACTCACCAGCGAGTGGCGTGAAGAAAACAAGCGACGTAAACGCTTCTATGTTCTATCCAGCGAAGGCCATCGCGTATTCCGCGGGCTCCGTCAGGAATGGCTGGAACTGAATACCTGCGTGATTAGCGCCATTGAGGAGGACTGACCATGTCGTTGACCGATCACTATTTATACGAGGTGGGTCGCTATCTGCCTGACGCCCAAAAATCCGACATTTTGGCTGAGCTTCGCAGTGCGCTGGAGGACGAAATCAGCGAATTCGGCCCCGCTCCCAATCGCGAGCAGATCGAATCCGTGCTCGATCGTCGTGGCCATCCGCAAAAAGTGGCCGAAGCGTATTCGGAGCCCCGTTATCTTATCGGTCCCGAGCTCTTCCCAGCGTTTGTCCAAACACTATCAACCGTACTCACCGTAACCATTGTAATTGTGGTGTCTCTTCAGCTCCTCACATGGGTGACCAGCGGCTTTACCACCGGGTTTTGGTCGCTGTTTGGCAATGTGCTGAGCCTCGGCGGCTGGCTTGTCGCAGCGATTGTGATTGGATTTGCCGTGCTTGAGCAGTATGGGGAGCGTCTCGATTGGTATGACAATTGGTCGGCTGCCACGCTACGTGACGCTCCGCCTGCGCCGGTCAACCGAAGCGACGTCATGACTAATCTGATCACAGAGGGTGTGTTTTTATTGTGGTGGAATGGCGCCCTGGCGCTGCAAAACTGGTTCCCCGCCCTGGGCAGTGAGTTTACGATTTCACTGTCCAGCGCCTGGGCGCCACTCTACTGGCCGCTCAATATCATCGCAGGAGCGGCGTTTGTGCTCCACGCCACAACGCTGGTTAAGCGTGCCTGGACGCGCCGCGCCCTCGGCATAGAACTGTTGCTGTGTGTCGCTGCCCTGCTCGCCTGCGTTTATTTGATCGCGCAGCCCGTGCTGCTATCGATCGACGGACTCGTCGAGGGAAGCGCGTTACTTGAACGTAGCCTGCGCGTTACGTTGATGATCATTGCCGCCATTATCACCTGGGATTGCTGGCAGGCGATTCGCTTGATTCGTTCGCCTGCCACGGCCTTGTCGGACTAACGCTCACCCGATAAAACGGCCCTTTGTTTTGCGCGCTGCGACAATGTTGAGTCGGAAAAATGGCGGAATGTAAACAAGGGTAAATGCAATCCGCGGATGGCTTGCTGTGAACAGTGAATATGCAATAGTCGAGTATTGCCGTATTCGCTCTACTTTCCATCATGCCTTCACCCGTAAAACTGCTGATCATCGATGACGACCCGGAATATCTTGATCTACTGGTCGCACTGCTCGCTAACTATTCAACGCAGTTTCAGGTTGATACCGCGAGCAGTTTTGAGGATGGTCGGCAATCCATCGCTCTCAACGAGCATGATATTTATGTCTCTGACTACAGTCTCGACAATCGTCACACGGGATTGGAGTATCTTGCCTACGCGACCGAACAACGTAAGCCGCTGATTGTGATCACCGCCGATGACCGAACAATCATCGGCGACACGGCGATTCGCTCAGGCGCTTGTGATTTTGTCATGAAACAAGAAATTACGGCGCCCCTGTTATTTCGAATTCTGCGTAATTCACTCGAGCGACATCAGCGCTTGATGGACATCGTTGCGCATCAGGAAAAGCTAGCCGCCCAACTATCGGTCGACCCTCTTACCGGTCTGGCAACGCGTGCGCACATACGGCATCAAGTTGAATCGTCTTTAATGCAATCAAGAAGCTCAACCGGCGCGTTGCTGTACATCGATTTAGATGGATTCAAGCCAGTCAATGATCGATACGGGCACGCGGCAGGCGATCAAATACTGCAGCTCGTTGCACAGCGCTTTATCGCCAACGTTCACGCTCACGATATCGTAGCTCGCTTGGGCGGCGATGAGTTTCTCATTTATCTCAACACCGTCGAAAACGGCGAAGCATTTGAACACACCGTGAAACGGATCGCCGGACAGCTTCTCATCGAACTTGCCCATCCCTATTCTGTTGTTCCGCCTGCTCAATCGACGAGTATTCGTCTGCACATCAGCGCGAGCATCGGTATCATTCATACACCTCATCAGAATCGTACGTATCGAGAACTCTTGCACTGCGCGGACTTAGCCATGTACGAAGCAAAATCGGCGGGCCGCAATCAATACAAAGTGTTCACCGAGGATCTCCTCTCTCGCCCGGCATAACGACGGACTCGCCAAATCGCGTTACTTCCAAGCCGATCGGCCGCAGGGTATTTCGCGTTTGGGCGCACAACGATCTCAATGTCGTTTTGCGTAAACCACCACACTAGCCAATAATAGGTTTCTCATTCGGTTATCGTGACAATCGCTATTGATGTTGTGTCAAAACTGCAGTGCCGAGCTCGATGAAACCCATGCCTATTGCCCAGCGTGTGGTCAGGAGGTCGCCGAGGGGCGCGACCGCAGCGTCATGCACTTGCTCCGCTCTGGCTTCGTTGAATTGACGTCGGTCGACAGCCGACTATGGCGCTCGCTCGGCACCCTTTTTTTTCGGCCCGGCACACTGTCATCGGCGTATCGCACCGGGCGCCGACGATACTATTTGTCTCCCATCGGCCTTTTCTTACTTGGAAACCTACTGTATTTCTTAGCACCGCCGCTTTCTGATTTGCAGCTGTCGCTGACCGAGCAATATGAACTTCAGCCATATCGGGCACTGGTGATTGAATGGGTGGATTGCTATCTGGCCAAAGGGGACCTCTCTTTTGCCGACATTGAACGCCACTACGAGCTCAAAGTCGCTGAGCTTGCGAAGCTAATGGTCATTTTGCATGTGCCCTTGATGGCAATGTTTACGCAGCTGCTCTTTATCGACCGACGACTGTATTACGCCGATCACGTAGTCGTAGCGCTTCACTACTTCGCGTTTATTATGATTTACCTCATAGCGATGAGTTCGATATTCAGCTTGATCTTTTGGCTCTTACCGGATGACTGGAAGACACGTATACCGAACCTTAGCCCGGTCATTTTGGCCGTGCTGTTTGTCTATGCGACCCCCATGCTGAAGCGCGGGATGGGCGTGTCGTGGTGGAGGGCGATTGTAACCACGCCACTGTTTATCATCGCTTTCTTTTTCGCACACTTTGCCTACCGATTATTGCAGTTTGTGATTGGATTTTCGCTTGTAACAATCGCCTGACGATCGCTTTCATCCCGCGAGGCAACAGCGGTTTTGCCAACAAAAAGCAAAAAAAAACCGGCGCATGGCCGGCTTTTAAAGGACTATCAAGATTGGTTACTCGTCGTCGTCGTCATCATCGAAATCATCGGATACAACCACGCGATCCACGAGCTGTACCAATGCCATGGGTGCGGCGTCGCCTGGGCGCTCACCCATCCGAAGAATTCGCAAATAGCCGCCTGGGCGCTCTTTGAAATGAGGGCCCAACTCATTGAACAGCTTGCCCACCGCTTCTTTGCTGCGCAAACGATCAAACGCGCGACGACGGTTTGCCACGCTATCGGTCTTGGCCATAGTGATCAGCGGCTCAATATATCGACGCAGTTCTTTGGCTTTGGGTAGCGTCGTGCGTATGGTCTCGTGTTTTATAATTGACGCGGTCATGTTACGAAACATGGCACGACGATGGCTGCTATTTCGATTAAGCTGCCGTCCGGATTGACGATGTCGCATGTCGGTATTCCTAAAATTCTTTCTTTAACAGTTTGCCGTTCTAGCCTATCTAGATAATGGCGGATTCGTGGCTCGCTTCGCCGCGTAGTTGCGGTGGCGGCCAGTTGTCGAGCATGGTGCCAAGCGCCAAGCCGTGCTGAGCGAGAATCTCTTTGATTTCGGTCAGGGACTTTTTGCCGAGGTTTGGCGTTCGAAGCAATTCCACTTCGGTACGCTGCACCAAGTCGCCGATATAGTTGATGCTCTCCGCTTTCAAGCAGTTTGCCGAACGCACGGTGAGCTCCAAATCGTCGACGGGTCGAAGCAAAATGGGATCGACGTGCGTTTCAGCCATGGCTGCGGCGGTCTCATCGGCGCCACGCAGGTCGACAAATACAGATAGCTGATCCTTGAGGATATTGCCGGCAAATCGAATCGCCTCTTCGGGATCGATCGTGCCGTTGGTCTCCAAATCGATGAGCAACTTATCCAAGTCCGTGCGCTGTTCAACACGCGCCGCTTCCACGGTGTAGCTTACGCGGCGAATCGGACTGAACGACGCATCGAGCTGCAATCGGCCGATTGGGCCAGAAATTTCCTCGAAGCGGTTGCGCTGAGCGGCGGGCTGGTAGCCGCGACCCCGAATCACCTTAAGGTTCATGTTTAGCTGACCATCGGCGTTGATGTTCGCAATCACCAGGTCGGGGTTCATCACTTCGATGTCATGATCCGATGCAATGTCGCCCGCCGTCACCACCGCTGGCCCTTTCTTCGACAGGGTAAGGTAGGCTTCGTCACGCGAATGCATCTTCAGCGCCACGGTTTTCAAATTGAGGAGAATCTCAACCACGTCTTCCTGCACGCCTTCGATATGCGTGTACTCATGGAGCACACCGTCGATTTCGGCCTCCACAATGGCGCACCCTGACATCGAAGACAGCAGTACGCGACGCAGGGCGTTACCCAGCGTATGGCCAAAGCCACGCTCAAACGGCTCGATCGTGACGCGCGCCTGAGTGTTGGTAATCGGCTGGACTTTCACCACCCGTGGCTTCAAAAATTCGGATACGGAACCTGTCATGAAGGTAACCCCTTACGCTAAAACGTATTACTTGGAATAAAGCTCGACCACCAGGTTTTCGTTGATATCGGGCAGGATATCGTCACGCTGGGGAATCGATTTAAACGTACCGCTCAGTGCTTTCTCGTCCACTTCCACCCAGTCAGGTCGCCCGACCTGGGAAGCAATGTCCATTGCTGACTGAATACGCGCCTGCTTCTTGGCCTTTTCACGAACTGACACGACATCGCCAGCCGCCACCTGATAAGACGGAATATTGACCAAGGAGCCGTTAACGTCGATACCTTTATGGCTCACGAGCTGACGTGCAGCCGCACGAGTCGAGGCGTAGCCCATCCGGTAAACAACATTGTCAAGACGACATTCAAGCTGCTCCAGCAACAACTCACCGGTTGATCCTTTGCGGCGAGCGGCAGTTTTGTAGTAATTGCGGAACTGCTTTTCCAGTACGCCATACATACGACGCAGCTTTTGCTTTTCGCGCAACTGCAGCCCGTAATCAGACGTGCGTGGACGACGCTGGCCAGCACCGCCGGGAGGCACTTCCAATTTGCACTTGGAGTCCAAAGGGCGCACGCCACTCTTGAGGAACAAATCGGTTCCTTCGCGTCGCGACAGCTTGCATGTGGGTCCTAAGTATCTAGCCATGGTGATTCTCCGTTAGACCCGACGTTTTTTCGGCGGACGACAGCCGTTGTGTGGGATCGGGGTAACATCTTCAATATTGGTAATTCGAAAACCGGCTGCATTCAGCGCGCGCACGGCTGACTCTCGACCAGGGCCGGGTCCCTTGACGCGCACTTCCATATTTTTAACACCAAAATCCTTCACCACGTTGCCGGCTTTTTCAGCGGCAACCTGTGCAGCGAACGGCGTGCTCTTACGCGATCCGCGAAAACCACAGCCGCCGGCGGTCGCCCAAGACAGCGCATTGCCTTGACGATCGGTGATCGTGATGATGGTGTTATTGAACGAAGCATGCACGTGCGCAATCGCGTCAACGATATGCTTCTTCACTTTCTTTTTACGAACTGGATCAGCCATGTTTCTTACTCGTTAATAAATTCAGGTGCGGTGTTGGTGTTGAGCCGCTGTGTTACTTACGTACCAGACGCCGTGGGCCCTTGCGGGTTCGCGCATTGGTTCGACTGCGCTGACCGCGGACCGGCAAACCACGACGATGACGGATACCGCGATACGTGCCGAGGTCCATCAGACGCTTGATATTCATCGCCGTCTCTCGGCGCAAATCGCCCTCAACGGTAAATGCCGCAACCGCATTTCGAATCTTCTCGACTTCGGGTTCCGATAGATCCTTGACCTTCGTCGAAGGCTCCACATTGGATGCGGCGCAAATCATGCGAGCACGTGTGGTGCCGATACCAAATACGTGCGTCAAACCGATAACGATATGTTTGTTTAAGGGAATGTTTATCCCAGCGATTCGGGCCATCTCAGCCGTCTCCCACTAATCTAATAAAAACGCGTTGCTGATCTCAGCCCTGCGGCAGCTTGTGGCGTCTGTCTATATCACAGATCACCCGAAGCACACCGTTACGGCGGATTACCTTGCAGTCGCGACTACTTGTCTTAATCGATGCGCGCACTTTCATCGCACTTATCCTCAATGCCAGACTAGCGAGTCGAACCGGAGCGGCCGTAGCCTTTCAGGTTCGCCTTCTTCGCCAGGCCTTGATACTGAGTGGTCATCAGATGGGCGGCGAGCTGCGCGCGAAAGTCCATCACAACGACCACGATAATCAGCAGTGATGTGCCACCGAAATAGAACGGCACGTTAAACTGCAGAATCATAAATTCGGGCAGCAAACACACCGCCGTTACGTACAGCGCGCCCCAAAACGTCAGTCGCGTCAGTACCGTATCGAGGTACTCGCCCGTCTTACGCCCCGGGCGGATACCCGGAATAAAGGCACCCGAGCGTTTCAGGTTATCGGCCGTCTCTTTAGTGTTCATCTGCAACGCCGTATAGAAGAAGCAGAAGAAAATAATCAGTGCCGCATACATGATGATGTAGAGCGGCTTACCGGGGCCGATCTGGTTCGCCACATCTTGCAGCCAACCAAACTCCTCGCTCGATCCAAACCAACCGGCGATCGTCACGGGAAGCAAAATAATACTCGAGGCAAAAATCGGCGGAATCACCCCGGCGCTATTTAGCTTGTAGGGCAGATGCTGTGTCGGTGTCTGATAGACGCGCCTGCCCTGCTGTCGCTTTGCATAGTTTACTGCGATGCGCCGTTGACCCATCTCCATGAAGACCACGAAGTAAAGCACACCGATCACCAATACGAGCAGCAAAATTGCAATCACGGGCGACAGTTCGCCTTTGTTCACCAGGTCGATCGAACCGCCGATCGCGCTTGGCAATCCGGCAATAATACCGGCCAGAATCAGAATACTTATGCCGTTACCAATTCCACGTTCAGTGATCTGCTCACCGAGCCACATCAGGAACATGGTACCGGCCACTAATGTGGTTGCCGCGAGAAAGACAAATGAGGGGCCCGGATTCAATACCACGCCCTGCTGATTTTGCATCGCCACCGACACACCAATCGACTGGAACGTAGCCAATGCCAATGTACCGTACCGGGTGTATTTGGTGATCTTGCGACGTCCGCTTTCACCCTCTTTCCGCAATTCTTGGAAGGTGGGCACCACGAAGGTCAAAATCTGCATGATGATCGAGGCGGAGATGTACGGCATCACCCCGAGGGCAAATATACTCAGTCGCTCAAGCGCGCCCCCCGAGAACATGACGAGCACGTCAACCATGGACCCGGCACCATCGTTACGGGCAAACAGCTGCTCGAGCGCCAGCGGGTCAATTCCGGGCACAGGAATATAGGTGCCGATTCGGTAAACCACCAACGCCAGTACCAAAAACCAGATACGACGCTTGAGTTCCCCGAACTTCGAACCTTCGTTCGCGAGTCCTTTTACCGCTTGGGCTGAGCTTGCCACGTTAGTCTTCCACCTTGCCGCCCGCTGCTTCGATTGCAGCGCGCGCGCCTTTCGTTGCTTTAATACCTTTGATCGTGACCGCCTCGGTAATGTCACCCGATAAAATCACTTTCACGCTTTGTGTGTTTTTGGCGACCAAATTGGCTTTTTTCAAGGCATCGAGATCAACCACGCCGTTTTCGGCGTGTTTCACCGCTATAGCCAGCTCTTGCAGGCGAATTTCGCCCACATAACGACCTTTGCGCGAGCTGAACCCGACCTTTGGCAAACGACGCTGCAGCGGCATTTGACCGCCCTCGAAACCGACCTTGTGGAATCCGCCTGAGCGAGACTTTTGGCCCTTCTGGCCGCGCGCGCAGGTCTTCCCGATACCGGAACCTTCGCCGCGACCGACGCGTTTAACCGGATTCCGGCTACCTTTGGCCGGCGATAATTCGTTCAGGCGCATCTTAGACGTCCTCAATTTTCAACAGGTACGACACTTGGTTGATCATGCCGCGGTTCTGCGGTGTATCTTCCACTTCGACCGTGTGATGCATACGGCGCAAACCCAGACCACGAATGCTGGCCTTGTGGTTTTTGAGCCGACCGGATTGACTCTTGATCAGAGTCACTCTGATTTTTTTCGTGTCGCTCATAATTAGCTCACAATATCTTCAACAGACTTGCCGCGTTTCGCCGCAATCGACTGGGGTGATTTAATACTGCTCAGGCCGTTGATCGTGGCACGCACCAGGTTGATCGGGTTGCGCGATCCATAACTCTTCGCCAACACGTTTCGAACACCCGCGCACTCGAACACCGCGCGCATGGCGCCGCCCGCGATCACGCCCGTACCATCAGAGGCGGGCTGCATGTACACCTTCGTCGCACCATGGCGACCTTTGGTGGAGTACTGCAAGGTTTCCTCGTTGAGGTGCACCTTCATGAGATTTTTGCGAGCCGCCTGCATAGCTTTTTGAATTGCAACCGGCACTTCGCGCGCTTTGCCATAGCCAAAGCCCACTCGCCCATTGCCGTCACCAACAACAGTAAGTGCGGTGAAACCAAATTGACGACCACCCTTGACCACTTTGGCAACGCGATTTACCGCGACCAGTTTTTCAAGCAGATCATCGCCTGCGCTATTGTTGTCGTGTTTAGCCATTTATATCGACCTTAATTTTGGGCTCTGCCCACTTAAACCTGTTGATTTGGCTTTCTAACCAAATCGACTGAAATCAAAACTCCAGACCGCCTTCGCGGGCTGCCTCGGCGAGCGCCTTGACGCGACCATGGTACCGAAAACCAGACCGATCAAATGCCAGCTGCTTGACCCCCGCTTCAATTGCGCGTGCGGCAATCGCACTACCCACTGATTTGGCTGCCTCGATGTTGCCGGTGCTCTTCAAATCACCACGCACATCTTTCTGTACCGTGGAGGCCGCTGCCACCACCTTGTCGCCTGTCGGCGCAATCACCTGAGCATAGATATGTTGCGACGTGCGAAACACGCTGAGGCGGTGAACGCCCAACTCGCGCATTTTGGCACGCGGTTTGCGGGCCCGGCGTAAACGTGATTGTTTCTTGTCCATAGTAATTCCTAAAACTCGTTGTAGCCCGATTACTTCTTCTTGGCTTCTTTCAAAATGACGCGCTCATCGGCGTATCGCACACCTTTACCTTTGTACGGCTCAGGCGGTCGGAACGCGCGGATCTCTGCCGCTACTTGGCCCAGCCGCTGCTTATCGGCGCTCTTCAGTACGATCTCGGTTTGACTCGGCGTCTCAACGGAGACGTTATCCGATACTTCGTATACCACCGGATGCGAAAATCCGAGCGTGAGATTGAGTTTTTGGCCTTGCGCTTGAGCACGATAACCCACGCCAACCAGATTCAAGCGACGCTCGAAGCCGTCACTAACGCCTACGGCCATGTTGTTCAGCAGCGAACGCATAGTGCCCGCAATGGCCACGCCTTGCTTGCCACCGCCAGCAGCGCGCACCGTGAGCTGATCACCGTCTTGCTCGACTTCCACATTGGGATGAAGATCCAAGGACAGTGAATTTTTGCCGTTCTTAATCGTTACGGTGCGGCCTGCCACCGAGTACTCGGTGCCTTTTGGCAGCACAACGGGTTGTTTTGCAATTCTGGACATATCGGTTTCCGTAATTCTCTAGCGTGTTGTCGGCGCATTAGCTGACCAGACACAACACCTCGCCACCCTGGTTATTTGCACGCGCCTGACGATCGGTCATAACGCCTTGCGAGGTCGACACGATGGCCACACCCAAACCGCCTAACACCTGAGGGAGATCATCGCTGCTCTTATAGATTCGCAGTCCTGGTCGGCTCACTCGCTTGATTCGATCGATCACCGGTTGACCCTCAAAATACTTGAGACTCACCTTTAATTCGGCTTTGCTGCCGTCGGCCTCAACCGCGTAGTCTTGGATGTAGCCTTCGGTTTTAAGCACTTCACAGATGGCCACTTTCTTCTTTGAAGAAGGCATGGCAACCGCGACTTTCCGCGCTTTTTGGCCGTTACGAATGCGGGTCAGCAGGTCCGCAATGGGATCAGTCATACTCATGAATGTTTCCTCTGTTCTCTTCGCTTACCAGCTTGCTTTACGCAGGCCGGGAATCTCACCATTCATGGTGGACTTTCTCAGCATGTTGCGGCTGAGACCAAACTTACGGTAGTAACCGTGGGGACGTCCCGAGATGCTGCACCGGTTGCGCTGTCGAGACGGACTCGAGTCACGCGGCAGTTTCGACAGGGCGACGACCGCGGCCTCTACCGCTTCATCGTCACTGTGGACCGACTTAATAATGGCCTTGAGCTCGTCGCGCTTGGCTTTGTACTTGTTTGCCAGTTTCTCGCGCTTGCGCTCACGCATCAGCATTGATTTCTTAGCCATTCAGGCAATCCTCACGTTATTTCTTAAAAGGAAAGTTAAACGCTGTCAGCAGCGCTCGACCTTCGTCATCGTTACGAGCCGTTGTGGTGATGGCGATATCCATACCGCGAATAGCATCCACCTGATCAAAATCCACTTCCGGGAAAATGATTTGCTCTTTGATTCCCATGTTGTAGTTGCCGCGGCCATCAAATGCTTTGGATGACAAACCACGGAAATCGCGTTCACGAGGAATCGAAATATTCACCAGACGATCAAGGAACTCGTACATGCGTTCACGGCGCAGCGTAACCTTGCAACCGATCGGATAACCGTCACGAATCTTAAACGACGCCACCGACTTCCGTGCGGGTCGCATCAGCGGCTTCTGACCACTGATTTTCGCCATGTCGTTCATGGCATGCTCCATGACTTTCTTATCCGCTACCGCCTCGCCAACACCCATATTGAGTGTGATTTTGGTAATGCGCGGCACTTCCATAATATTGTCGAGACCCAGCTCTTCTTTCAGCTTGGGCACAACGGTTTCTTTGTAATACGTTTGCAACCTGCTCATCGTCTGACTACCTGTTAAATATCCACGAGTTCATCGTTGGATTTGAAATAGCGAACCCGCGAACCGTCTTCTTGAACGCGAATGCCCACCTTGTCGCCTTTTTTTTCGGCGGCGTTATATAGCGCTACGTTGGAAACATGGATAGAGGTTTCTCGATCCAAAATTCCACTCTCAACACCAGGTTCCTGGGGATTGCCTTTAACGTGCTTCTTGCGCACGTTGATGCCTTCCACCAACAACCGATCGAACGGCAGCAGCTTGAGCACGGTGCCACGACGACCTTTGTCGCGACCGGTGATTACAATGACGTCATCGCCTGTCTTAATCTTTTTCATACCGCAATCCTTATCCCGGGCCCTGATGCTTAGAGCACTTCCGGCGCGAGCGAAACAATCTTCATAAACTTACTGCCACGCAACTCACGCGTTACGGGGCCAAAAATTCGTGTGCCGATGGGCTCGAGACGTGCATTGAGCAAAACCGCCGCGTTGCCATCAAAGCGAATCAGCTGACCGTCAGGCCGACGCACGCCTTTTCGAGTACGAACAACCACGGCATTGTAGATCTCGCCTTTCTTAACCTTGCCGCGGGGTATAGCGTCTTTGATGCTGACCTTGATCACGTCACCAACGTTAGCGTAGCGACGCTTCGAGCCGCCCAGCACTTTGATGCACATCACGCGTCGCGCGCCACTGTTGTCGGCCGCGGTCAAGATTGTTTGCATCTGAATCATGGCTACTTATCCAATTCTTAAAAAGTTAATGCCCAGCGCGCTATCGCACACGCGCCTGTTCGACGACGCTCACCAGTTCCCAAGCTTTACGCTTTGAGCGTGGGCGACATTCTGACAAGGTCACGGTGTCACCGGCCTTGGCTTCGTTGTTTTCATCATGCGCCATGAGTTTGGTCGTGCGACTCACGTACTTGCCGTACATGGGGTGCTTCACCTTACGCTCAATGGCGACAGTAATGGATTTATCCATTTTGTCGCTGACCACTTTACCGGTCACGGTGCGCTTAATCTGAGTGCTTGCTTGTTCAGTCATTACCGTTCGCTCGTGTTTAACGTTTTTCGTTCAGCACCGTTTTGACACGCGCGATATCGCGACGCACCTTACGGAACTGATCGGATGAGGTAAGCTGGCCCGATGCTTCTTGCATACGCAGGTTAAATTGCTCCTTGCGAAGCTTGACCAGTTCGTCGTTGAGCTCGGCCACCGAGCTGTTTCTCAAATCACTTGCTTTCATCACACCACCTGCCGTGACACAAACGCGGTCGCGATCGGAAGCTTGGCCGCTGCAAGACGAAACGCCTCGCGCGCCACCGATTCATCAACCCCTTCCATCTCATACAACATGCGACCGGGCTGGATTTGCGCCACCCAGTACTCGACGTTGCCTTTACCTTTACCCTGTCGCACTTCCAGCGGCTTCTTTGTGATCGGCTTGTCCGGAAAAATCCGAATCCAGATCTTGCCGCCACGCTTTACGTGACGCGTCATAGCGCGACGAGCCGCTTCGATCTGACGAGCAGTAATGCGACCTCGAGCAGTAGCCTTGAGGCCGAACTCGCCAAACGACACACTGTTACCGCGCTGGGCCAAGCCGCGGTTCTTACCCTTCATCTGTTTGCGAAACTTTGTTCTTTTTG
Source organism: Pseudomonadota bacterium (assembly GCA_039028935.1). Taxonomy (NCBI): domain Bacteria; kingdom Pseudomonadati; phylum Pseudomonadota; species Pseudomonadota bacterium. The sequence continues at coordinate 77,729 of JBCCHD010000015.1, forward strand.
GCTGTAGCATCAAACTCTCCTGGCGCGCGCGGGTCTAGCGTGCAGCCGGTGTTTCGGCGTTCTCGGTTGCGGCTTCGGCCGTGTCGAAAATCTCGCCCTTAAAAATCCAAACTTTGACACCGATGATGCCGTAGGTTGTCAGCGCTTCTGCCACCCCATAATCGATGTCAGCACGCAATGTGTGCAACGGTACGCGACCTTCGCGATACCACTCTGAGCGCGCAATTTCGGCGCCATTTAATCGACCGCCCACTTTCACTTTGATACCACCAGCACCGAGGCGCATGGTGTTTGTTACGGCGCGCTTCATGGCGCGACGGAACATAATGCGGCGCTCGAGCTGCTGAGCGATGCCCTCGGCAACCAGCGTGGCATCCAGTTCGGGCTTACGAATTTCTGCAATGTTGATGCGAATGTCCGCGAGCGGCATGCCCATCATCTTGGCCACGGCTTGCCTCAATTTCTCGATATCCTCGCCTTTTTTACCGATCACAATACCCGGACGCGCAGTGTGCACAGTGATGTGCGCTTTCTTCGCGGGGCGTTCGATCTGAATTCGGCTTACCGACGCTTGCGACAGTTTCTTTTTCAAAAACTCGCGAATCTTGTGGTCCGTCGCAACATACTCAGGATACGTCTGACTATCTGCGTACCACTTAGACGTCCAGTCTTTGGTGATGCCGAGGCGAATGCCAATTGGATGTACTTTTTGACCCATGGGTGACTGCTCTCTTACTCGTCTGCTACTTGCAGAGTGATGTGGCTGTTACGTTTGATGATGCGATTACCGTTACCTTTGGCACGCGCCTCCCAGCGACGAAAACGCGGGGCCTCATCAACCATGACTGACGAGATTTTGAGTTCGTCGATATCCGCGCCATTATTGTGTTCGGCATTGGCTATCGCTGAGTTCAAGATCTTGCGTAAAATTTTGGCGCCTTTTTTGGGCATAAACGCCAACGTCTGATCAGCATCGGCGACGGACTTACCGCGAACCTGATCAGCAATGAGGCGCATTTTCTGAGGAGAAATTCGCGCGTATCGCAATTTAGCAGACACTTTCATTATTCAATCTCCTACTTGGACTTCTTGTCGCCAGCGTGCGACTTGTAGGTTCGCGTAATCGCGAACTCGCCCAGCTTATGACCCACCATGTTCTCGGAAATGAGCACCGGAACATGCGCTCGACCGTTGTGCACGGCAATCGTAAGACCGACCATGTCAGGCAGAATCATCGAACGTCGCGACCAAGTTTTAATCGGCCGGCGATCGTTGTTTGCGGCGGCCGTTTCGACTTTCTTCATCAAATGAAGATCTACAAAAGGCCCTTTTCTTACGGAACGTGGCACTGTCGTTACCTCTTTAACTATTTCTTCTTAGAACGGCGACGGACAATCATATTGTCGGTACGCTTGTTCTTACGTGTCTTATACCCTTTGGTCGGCACACCCCATGGCGTCACAGGATGACGTCCACCGGAAGTACGACCCTCACCACCACCATGTGGGTGATCAACCGGGTTCATGGCCACACCGCGAACAGTGGGTCGTACGCCGCGCCAACGTTTGGCACCGGCTTTACCCAGTTTTTGCAGTGAATGCTCAGAATTGCCAACTTCACCCAGCGTTGCCCGGCAGTCGATATGCACCTTACGCATTTCGCCGGAGCGCAAGCGCAGTGTGGCGTAGCTGCCCTCACGGGCCGCCAGCTGCGCTGAACCACCCGCCGTGCGCACCATCTGCGCGCCTTTACCGGGCTTCATCTCAACACAATGAATGAGAGAACCCAGTGGAATATTTCGAAGCGGCATATTGTTGCCCACTTTGATGCCCACCTCGGTGCCAGACTCTAAGGTCGCCCCCGTCACAACACCTTTCGGCGCGATAATGTAACGACGCTCACCATCCGCGTAGAGGAGAAGTGCGATATGCGCACTGCGATTTGGATCGTATTCGATACGCTCCACCTTCGCTGGCACACCATCCTTGTTGCGCTTGAAATCAATGATTCGATAGCGCTGTTTGTGACCACCACCCGTGTGACGCTTGGTGATGCGCCCCGCGTTATTGCGACCGCCGGTTTTGGTCTTCTTCTCGAGCAACGGGCCATATGGTTTGCCCTTATGAAGCTCGGGCTTCAGTACCCGTACCTTAAAGCGACGCCCTGGTGATGTCGGTTTGGCTTTTTGTAATGCCATCTTTCTTCGCCTTTAGCTTAAATCTTAGTGCGTCGGATTTATTCCGCGCCCATGAAATCAATGGTGCTGCCTTCGGCCAGTCGGACGTAGGCTTTTTTCCAGTCGGGTCGTTTGCCCATGGTCATGCGGAAGCGCTTTTTCTTGCCCTGCATGTTCAACACTTGAACAGACTCGACCTTCACTTCGAACATCATCTCGACCGCTTTACGGATCTCAGTTTTGTTCGCATCTTTGCGCACTTTAAAAACGAACTGGTTTTGCTCTTCGCTCAACACCGTGCTCTTTTCTGACACGTGCGGGCCAACCAATACCGTTGCGAGACGTTCAGCATTCATCCCCATTTCTCCTCAAGTCGACGCACTGCGGCAACGCTCATCAACACGTTCTCGAAGCGAAGCAGGCTGACCGGATCAACCGCGCTGGCTTCGAGCACGCTCACATTGGGCAGGTTACGCGAGGCCAGATAAATGTTTTCATCGTAGCCTTCCAGCACGATCAAACAATCCGAAATTTCCATGCCTTTGAGTTTGTCGACCAGCATTTTCGTTTTCGGCGCTTCGACCGCAAATTCGTCGACCAGTACAAATCGATCGCGACGCACCAACTCAGACAAAATCGACTGCATGGCACCGCGATACATTTTGCGATTCACTTTTTGCTTGTGGCTGCGAGGTGAGGCCGCAAAAGCGCGTCCACCGCCCACCCAGATCGGGCTACGGATGGTGCCTGCACGAGCTCGACCAGTGCCTTTTTGACGCCAAGGCTTCTTACCACCGCCGCGCACCGCCGAGCGGTTACGCTGCGCCTTGGTACCGCGACGGCCAGACGCCATGTAGGCCGTCACCACCTGATGCACCAGGGCTTCGTTATACTCTCGACCGAATGCAACTTCGGACACTTCGACGGCCGCGCCGCCGTGGCTGTTAATTTGCATCGCCATGATTACCCTTTCCCTCGCGTCGACGGCTTGACGATCACGTCGCTGCCTTTTGAGCCAGGAACTGAACCTTTGACCAGCAGGAGGCTGCGTTCGGCATCGACTCGCACCACCTCAAGATTGGGCTGAGTGCGGCGCACATTACCCATGTGGCCGGACATTTTCTTGCCCTTGAATACACGACCCGGTGTTTGACACTGACCGATGGAACCCGGCGCGCGGTGCGACAGCGAGTTGCCGTGCGTGGCATCCTGCATGTGGAAATTGTGGCGTTTGACCGTACCGGCAAACCCTTTACCGATGGTTGTGCCGGTGACATCAATGGCCTGACCTTCTTCGAACATATCGACGGTCAACGAAGCGCCCAATTCGATGTCGGCGCCCTCTTCGTCATTCAGACGAAACTCCCAAAGGCCACGACCTGCTTCGGTCTTCGCTTTGGCGAAGTGGCCGGCCTGGGCTTTGGTAACGCGAGAAGCTCTGCGGGCGCCGGTCGACACCTGCAGTGCGCGGTAGCCATCGGACTCCGCAGATTTGATTTGTGTCACTCGGTTAGGCAATGCCTCGATTACGGTAACGGGCACGGAACGGCCGTCGTCCATAAACACACGAGTCATGCCGCGTTTGCGGCCAACTACACCAATCGTCATGTCTGTTTCCTCGTTATCACCGCATCAACTTCGATTGGTTGATGCTGTTGCGGGCTGCCAGGCGCTTCGGGGCGCCTATCCTGCCCTAAAAATTCAATCAATTCGGGGTGTTACGCAGCCATCCCGGCCTTGGTAACTGAAGGCCCGGTGCAAGATTAACTGCACCGGGCCAGTGAGCCGCCCATTATAGGCTACTTTTAACCATCAATTCAATTTAATTTGCACATCCACGCCAGCGGGCAATTCCAGCTTCATCAGGGCGTCGACCGTCTTGTCGGTGGGATCGACGATATCCATGAGACGCTTGTGCGTCCGAAGCTCATATTGGTCCCGAGCGTCTTTATTGACGTGCGGAGAGATGAGCACCGTAAAACGCTCCATTTTGGTCGGCAGGGGTACCGGTCCCTTCACGTGTGCGCCGGTGCGTTTCGCCGTTTCGACGATTTCACGAGCCGACGAATCGATGAGGCGGTGATCGAATGCCTTCAAGCGAATGCGGATGCTTTGATTAGTAGCCATAGTCTTTCTCTTTAAGTCTTTATGTCATGCCACAGGCTTAGCCCGCGGGTTAGCCGACCGGACCACAGGCCCGGTCGATCGTGTATCCATCGAGGCTTAGTCGATAATTTTCGCGACCACGCCAGCGCCGACAGTGCGGCCACCTTCGCGGATAGCAAAACGCAGTCCGTCTTCCATCGCGATCGGTGCAATCAGCTCAACAGTCATCTGCACGTTGTCACCCGGCATCACCATCTC
>JBCCHD010000016.1 GCA_039028935.1 Pseudomonadota bacterium
CCGATCTCGGTGCGGGTCGGGTAATACTCGGGCAGCTCAGTGATGCGATCGAACAGCACCGACCCGGCTTTGTCGTAAAAATACTTGGGCGGCAGGGTTTTTTGTGCGCGCAACAACCCTTCAATAATTTCGGCTTCAATATCGCCTTCAGAGGGGTGGTTGTCGAGCAGCTTAACGCTTGCACGGGTGGCAACTTCGTTCATGAAAATCCTTTTGAGAGAAGAGTGTTGTTATTGTGATTAGAGGTCTTTGGCCAGACGCACACCGGTAAACTGCCAGCGCGAGTCGGGATAGAAAAAGTTTCGATAGGTTGGGCGCAGGTGTGACACGGGCGACACGCATGAGCCGCCGCGCAGCACATGCTGGCTGCACATAAACTTGCCGTTGTATTCGCCAAGCGAACCGGCAAGGGGCTTGAAGCCCGGATACGGGCCGTAGGACGAGCCGGTCCACTCCCACACATCGCCGAACACTTGGCGCAGCGATCCGTCACTCGCTTGTGGCGCCACCGGATGCAAAAACCCCGATTCGTAAAAGTTGCCGTCAACAGCCTGATCGGCGGCGACACACTCAAGCTCGGTCTCGGTGGGCAAACGTGCGTCGGCCCAGCGAGCAAACGCATCCGCCTCGTACAAACTCAGGTGCACAACCGGCGCGTTGGGGTCGAGCTCGCGCACACCGCTAAGTGTGAACTCACTTTGATTATCCGGCTGCCAGTAAATGGGTCGCTGCCAACCCCGCTCTTGGATAACGCTCCACGCTTCAGATAGCCAAAGCTCGGCGGTCGAATAGCCGCCATCGTCGATAAATGCCTGGTATTCGCTGTTGTTGACCAGCCGATCCGCGAGGGCATGCGCGTGCACCAGCACCTTGTGGCGCGGCGTCTCATTATCAAACGCAAAACCGTCGCCCTCAAAGCCGTTGGCGCACTCGCGCTCGTCGATCGTCACAAAGTTCATCGGTGTACTCACCGAGTCGGGCACCGCCAGTTGCTTGTAGGCGGGCAGCATGGGGTTTTGGGCCAGCGCATGTTTAATGTCGGTGAGAATCAACTCCTGATGTTGCTGCTCATGATGCATCCCGAGCGTGAGCAAAAAGCGCTGAGCGTCGGTGAGTGTGGTCACATCGAGCCAATCGAGCATGCGCTCGTCGATGATCGCGCGGTAATCCTGAATCTCGGCCACCGTCGGGCGCGACAGCAAGCCGCGATGCGGCCGAGTATGCATGGGGCCGACAGTGTTGTAGTAGGAATTAAATAGATAAAAGAACTGCTCATTGACCGGCACATAGCCTGGACAATGGTCGGCCAGAATAAAGCGTTCGAAAAACCACGTGGTGTGGGCCAGATGCCACTTGGTCGGGCTCGCGTCTGGCATCGACTGAATCACCTGATCCTCCACGCATAGGGGCGCAGCAAGCTCGGCGGTGCGGCGACGCACGTCGAGAAAATCAAGATGCGCCGCCTCGTGAGCGGCCTTGAGTTGTGGCTGGTTCATTACAACGGCACTACCGATCGAATCAGAATGACAAATGGGTGAGAGTGACGGGCCTGGAGTCAGCGAGGCGCCAGTCGCCAGAGTAGCCAGCCCGGACCCGTTCTGTCAAAGCACTATCACCTCGGACCGGAAAAAATCCCGAAAAATTACAGAAAGTTAGGCAAAAACCGCCATTAGGCTAGCTAAGTCCTTGACTACCAGCACCGAGACCGCTTTAATACGCGGCTCGCGAGCAAGATTCATGGCGTTCTCCACGCCCGCTCGCCGCCACAATTCAAATGGCCAGGTAGCTCAGTCGGTAGAGCAGCGGATTGAAAATCCGCGTGTCGGTGGTTCGATTCCGCCCCTGGCCACCATCCTTTCAAAAACTTACGCAGTTCGAGCCCGTAGACGCATACATGGTCGCTAACGACCGCCTGTTTCATCAGTGTCTGATGACTTTCCATCGCTAGTAAATAGATCTCCCTTGAGAATTTTGCAAACGACCTGATCTCGAACCAAAATTCATCGATCATGCCGACACGAAAGGGTCACCTGAAACTCTCGCCTCTAGAACGAATAAGATTCCTTCCGTATGGTTAATTCTGTGCCCAAAATGGCTTCCAGACACGACTCGCTATGTCTCATAAATGCGTCTGGACCACAAAGAAAAATCTCACGCTCGGTAAGGTTGTTAATTGCAGACAGAGTCGCCCGGTCAATCCTTTGCTGCTGTATTTCAAGAAGCGGGCTGGAATACTCGCTAAGAATGGAATTGGTGTTTTCCTGATCGAGTTCGCCGTTTCTATGACTAGTCTGAAATCCCATAATTCGTAAGCGCACATTCGCCGAACGTTTTTGTCGTTCTTTGAGAAAGTGGCGCAGCACGTTGATGTCGTCATCACGCGCAGCGAAAGCCAGCACAATATCTGTTGTTAGTGCCGCTCCGGTCGTGTCGATAGCGTTTGCAAGACTGAGAATGCCATCCCACATTGCCAGGAACGGTGTGATACCCACACCGCCAGCAATCCAAAGCATCCTTTCTGGAATGGTCGGCGGCTCGTTCTTCGCAACGTGAGAAAAACAACTGAAACCACCCCCGCTACCGATAAAATCAACGGCCAGGTCGCTCCGACTGTGCTCTGCTGCAAACGGCCCATGATCATGAAGGAAACTCGAGACCGACCCGTCTATTTTGTGTTTAACCGTGATATCGATCCGCCTGGAATTTGCGAAGCCTTTCTTATTGACGTCGTAAGTGCCGGCACTCGAAATCGTCCAGGTGCGAATGTAATCGTCATTGACCGCTTGCGGATTTAAGTCGTTCATGTGCTTGTATTCAGAACGAAAGTACTCCGAGAAGTCAAAAATTCCGAAACCGCCAGGCAGCGGCAAGTTGACGGGCTTAGACAACTCGAACGTGAATCTTTTAATCGAGTCGCTAAGATCCTGTGTCTTCACGAGTGTTGCTCGTATTCGCTCATTGTCCGTTGTTTGCGGTTCCCGAACATTGTGAATATCGGTCAGTTCGGTTCGGAGAAATCGTATGGGTGGGTTATAGGGCGAATATTGCTCGCTGGAGGACATTCTCAAGTTTAGCGATTGTCTTATATGTACGGCGCCGGTAATTCGAATTCTGGTAATCAAGCTGACACGGGGCATGACGGTTTCGGCTTCCTCTCCGAATAGATTCTCTGCCAGGCCTGTCAAGTACAAAACATCACCAGTGGAAAAGTCGGGAAACGTGATCCCTACCTGCGGATCAGTTTGTACATTGCCCAGCGACTGGTAGAACCGATTGCCAGAATGATCTGGTAATACCAAATGTGTCACTGGCTCAAGTCCACTCGAGTGGCCGCCGGATTGTTCAATACGTACGAACCCCGGCGCTCCACCCCTATGATTGAGTCCCATGTCGCGTTTATCCAGCTCGAAATCGTTCGACTCAGGGAGATGACGGGTTGCAAGGTAAACGGTACTGGATCTGGCAATAATTTTCTGAGCATGTCTATCGAGGGTGCCGCCAAATGATTCAAAGCCGTCGAAAGCGAGATCGGCCTGTCGTGCGTAGGGTTCGAGATCGCGGACAGTTATGTATTTTGGGCAATTCCCGAGGTGTTGATCTGAATTCAATACGATGTGCAGTCGGTCTTTCCCAGGCATGCTGTAGTCAGTGATGTTGCCCGCTAGTTTATTGCGACGTCGATTGGAGAAGTCGACGCCGACGCCCGCGAATAAGAGTTGCTCGTCAGCAAAAATGCGGCGCCGACTATTCAGAGCGCGCACGAACGGGTCCATATTGGTAGTCATTGAATGCACGTTCAGCTCGTTCTGCGAAACGGAAGCGATTCCAATTCCGTGATCGATATCCGATGCGGTTACAAGCAGCGTCGCCCAAGGCCGACCATCCGCATCGATGGTCGCTACGGCGAGATAAGGCAGTCTCGTGTAGAAATCTTTGTGCTGCCATGGCATTGACGGGTCTATGTAGTGCGGAAGATTGCGAGAAATCTCGGTCGGCGATTTCATCCGCTTCTGGATGTCCAGTTCTCCTTTATGAAGTGGATGCGGGCTCTGGGATGTCATTGGATTGTCAGTAGCTCAATGAAGTTGGTTATGTTGATAGAGGTTTTAAATCGTTCAGCACCCATGGAATCAACTCAGAAACGGTAGGGTGGGGCAATACTAAACGTTGGAGGTCTCTGTAAGTCGCGCCGAGTTGCATATGCGCCGCAATCATTCCGATCACTTCGTCGCCACTTGTGCCGAAGATCGTTGCGCCCAGAATTTCCTCATTGTCGGCATCGACTATGATCTTCACCATGCCATGAGTTTCACGTTTCTCACGTGCACGCGCTATCTGAGCCATGGGCATGGTGGCTATCAAGGCGCGCCTGCCGCTTCCCGCTACATCGGCCTCACTCATCCCAACCCGAGCCAGAGGAGGGTCGATAAACATTGAGTAAATTGGCTGTCTATGCGCTGCGGGAACATGGTTGACACGTTGATTATCGGCTATGTCTTCCTGCTTTTGGTACGCCTCCCAGAATATCTGTCCGTCATTCACCGAAGTATGAGTAAATGCCCCGCGGCCATTAATGTCACCGAGGGCGAAGATGTGCGAAGCGGACGTTCTCATTTCTTCGGTGACGGGAATGAATCCGCGGTCGTTAGTCCTTACGTCTGCGTTTTTTAAGTTGAGGTCGGCCGAGTTAGGTGATCGACCCACGGCCAACAGTAGGTGAGATCCAATCACTGTTTCTTTTCTGTCGTTGGCGATAAAATCCACTTGTATTCGATCTCGACCAGAGACTCTCGAGACCTCGCAACCCGTTTTAATCTCAATGCCTTCATCACTAAGCACTTGCTGCACAGCCGATGCGACGTCCGAGTCTTCTCGAGGCAGTAGCCTCTCGCTTCGCTCTAGTATTGTGACGTCTGATCCGAATCGTTTGAATATTTGCCCAAACTCAAGTGCAATGTATCCGCCGCCAACAATAACAAGGTGCTTCGGCAATTCGTTTAGGTCGAGAATGGATTCGTTTGTTAGATAAGAGGCCTCGCCGACACCCTCAATCGGCGGGACAAAAGGGCGAGTACCTGTGTGAATAACGATGTTGTTTCCGCGGATGGTGTCGGCGCCTACCTGGACCTCATTCGGCGAGACAAACGTCGCTCTGCCTTTAAGCAAAGCGCCTTGCGTGAGGTCTTCCAGTCGGCGCTCAATCATCGCCGTCCCGTTGTTTCGGATTGTGTTCTGCGCGTCCATTGCTGCGCTGAAGTCCAGTTTAGTGTTTTGCGTTGAGAAGCCAAAGTCGTGTCCACGTCTCGCCATATTGATGGCGTAGGCTGACGCAACTAACGTTTTGGTTGGCGTACACCCCGTATTGACGCACGTCCCCCCAAATCGACCCGACTCAACGATAGCGACGGTCTTTCCGGCCGCTACCAGCTTTGGAACTGTGGAAAGAGTAGCCTGCCCAGTGCCGATCCAAATCACATCAAAGTCTCGTAGTTTCGCCATCTTTTCCTCTCCTATACTCTTGATACGTGCGCAGTGCGTAGCAAGGAATTTGCTGCGACCATCGGCTTAAACTTATCAATTGCCTCGACGCGCCGGATCCATCTCGATGTCGCTTGATATTGACATAGTTCGTATCGAGCCTCTCGCAGTTGAGAAAACGGCGCACAGCAGGCCAGATCTGCGATAGTCGGAGCATTGTCGACCAGCCAGTTGCGGCTGCTCAGTCTGGGCTCAAACACGTCGCTAAGGAGCTTGGTTGTGATTCGTTCGGCCTTAGTACGGTCTTCCTTCAGGTCAAAAATTTCAATAGCCCGTAGCGCTAATGGTCCTTGTGTCATGTCGTGAACGGCGAGCGATAACCACTGGTGAACTCTTGCAAGGCGGATCGGGTCATCAGGCAACCAGCGGTGCTTCGGATCGTATCGGCGGCATAGATAGATCATGATTGCGATCGAATCGCGAAGTAGCACGCCTTCCTCTTCAAAAACAGGAATCTGACCGAGTGGGTTTAGGCGTAAGAAGGTGTCGGTATGCTGCTCACCGCGAAGAAGATCGACAATCTCGCAGTCAAATTCTATCCCGAGAATGTTGAGCAAAACTTCCACACGGTGTGCGGGCACAGATAGCGGATGTGTGTAGAGCTTCTTCACAGCGGCTCCAGGCCGACTTTGATAATAATCTAGCGTAGAAGCGACGCCGACTAAACGGGACAGACTCAATATTGATTATTTAATGATCTGATAATGTGGATTGCCCGCCCAGTTATTGCTGAGGATTTGGCTTTGGTGGTCTCTCCGTCGACGCATTGGCTATCTTGACGATCTGTTCCCGCCAGAAGCTGTGACGAGCAGAGCTGTGTTGCATTGACTGCCAGTACATCATGAGTTTCTTAGGTTGATCCGGCCACGGCGGGGGCACACATGCCAGATTCTCATCAGCGGTATTTAGCAATAGACTAGGGAGCGTACTCACTATGTCAGTACCTGGAATGACTTTGAGCACACTAATAAAATCTGGCGCCTCGAATACGACAGATCGTTCCAGATCTTCTTCGGCGAGTTTCTTGTCGACCGCATAGCTCGCATCGGGACCTAGAGACACCCTCGCATGGGGCCGATCGCTAAATGCCTTGAGATCATTTTCTTGCAGCGGATGTTGGCGATCGAAGAACACTGCATCGGCAAACGTCAGCAGTAACCGTTGAACGATGCCATCGACTTCCATGTCAAGCTCAGGGAAGAAGAGTAGGTCGACTCTCGCAGTCTTCAACATTTCCACGGCTTCGTGTAAAGAACCGGTTTGAACGATCTTTATTTGCAATCGCGGGGCGCGCTCTCGAGCAAACTCAAGCAGTGGTAGAGTTACTAGGTCCCGTTCAACCCCGGTCGCCGCAATCCGCAACACACTTTGATCTAGAGTCGGATCGTATGATTCTGCCTCGCCAAGTTTGATCAGTTGATGAACTACGCCTTCAACCATTGGCCGCATGTACTTTGCGCGCTCCGTGGGTTCAACTCCGCTACCTGATCGCACAAATAATTCGTCCCCAAGGCGCTCCCGCAGGTTTGCTAGGTGGTAGCTGACGGTCGACTGATTGATGTCGAGCGCTCTTGCGGCGCCGCTCAACGACCCACATTCGTAAATGGCCAGCAATATCTTTAGCTGGTGGCCGTCGATTCCAAGGCTATCAAGTTTATCCATAGTGGTTATTAATACCATCGGATTTTCCGCCTGTCACCAATAGGCTATAAGCGTATTGTTGGGGGTTATTCCATCCACAAGCAGCGCGAAAGTCAGAAGCTTTTAGGTGCCTCAGGTCTGTTTTGTGGCGCCTGTTTTTGTCAGCAAGCGGCCCCGTTATTCATTGAATGAATGGCTCTGGGAGGCGCCTGATTATCTTATTTCGAATCAGATAGAGATGAAAAAATGCAAGAGCGACCACCCAAACCGCCGTTTACGATGGCAACTGCTCGCGAGAAAGTAAGGCTCGCGGAAGATGCTTGGAACTCTCGAGAGCCAGAGCGTGTATCGACGGCGTATACGGTCGATAGTAAATGGCGTAATCGTTCCGAGTTTATAGATGGCCGTGAGCAAATCGTTGAGTTTCTAATTAGGAAATGGAAGTCAGAGCTCGAATATAGGCTGATCAAAGAGTTGTGGACGTATGCAGAGAATCGCATAGCAGTTCGATTTGCCTACGAATATCAAGATTCAAAGGGCAAGTGGTTCCGAGCCTACGGCAATGAGAACTGGGAATTCGACGAGTCTGGCCTAATGCGCAGACGGATCGCCAGTATTAATGACTTGGCAATAGAAGCATCCGATCGAAAGCTCACCTTTGAACAAGGTCGGCGTCCTGATGATTATCCAAGTCTATCGGATTTGGGCCTCTAGCAGCTTGTTGAAAACGGCGTTTTCAACAGGCTGTTGGTAAAAGGCCGAATGAGAATTTTTCGAGTTATAGCACATCAACCAAAAAGGAAACCCGATGAAGTTTCAGATGAGTATGATACTCACAATTTTCGCACTTTGTGCGTGTTCTGCGCCTACCAATTCGTCAAGCTCAGGCGATGACATGGAAACTGATTCGCTGACAATTTCGGCGAAATTCCCGTTCGAAACACAGTATGTCGATGTCAATGGCGAGCAGATCGCTTACGTTGAGAGCGGTGATGGACCGGTCGTGCTGTTTATACATGGAAACCCAACGTCATCGTACCTATGGCGCAATGTGATTCCCTACGTCTCAGATCGTCATCGTGCAATTGCCCTTGATCTCATTGGCATGGGCAAAAGCAGCAAGCCAGACATCGAGTACACCATTCAAGACCATTACTCGTATGTTGAAGGATTCGTCGAAGCGCTAGGGTTAAATGACATCATTCTCGTGGTCCACGATTGGGGCGGTGCGATGGGTACAATGTACGCAACGCGAAACAGTCACAATGTTCGCGCAGTTGCCATGCTGGAACACGCAGCGCCTCCGATGCTTCCGATGGACTCGTTGGAAGCGCTCGGTGATCCTGAGCTCGTCGAAAATTTTCACGCTTTCCGTGACCCCGTGATGGGTCCGAAATTGCTGATGGAGGATAACATCATGGTAGAGGGCGTAATACCGGGTGCCATCATGCGGGAGCTTGGAGAGCAAGAGATGACTGCCTACAGGGCGCCATTTCCCACCGAGAAATCACGGCTACCCGCGTATCGTTTCACGAACGAAATTCCTGTTGCGGGCGAACCGGCACGCAATGTTGCTTTCATGGGTGAGGTCAATGAGTGGATAACAACTTCGTCGCAACCCAAGCTCGTCCTGTATGCGGATCCGGGCATGATTGTATCGCCAACTACCGCCGAATTCTTGGCAGGGTATTACAGTAACGTGAAGATTCAGCCTATTGGTGCCGGGATCCATTTCGTCCAAGAGGATCAGCCGGAGGCAATTGGTAAGGCGCTATCGGAATGGATTCGAACGCTGGATAACCACGAATCGTCTGAATCTACCTCATTGAAATCTAAAGCCCGAGATCTCTTGTTAGCGATCGCGACGGGCGATGCAGATGCCCTGAAAGAACATGTAAGTGCTGAGACGTTTGTTCAGCATAGTCAAAACATCTCGAATGGCCTTGACGGACTGACCGACTACTTGAGTGACCCCGCCAATCGGTGGAAAGACTTGAGGATCAAACGGGTCATTCAAGATGGTTCGTTCGTGGCGTTGCATTCGGTCTACGGTGTTCGCGACCAGATGGTGCGGTTCGATGTATTCGAATTCGAGAACATGACAGTCGTTGCGCATTGGGGCGGAGAACAGTCGCTTCGTGGCCCCAATCCGAGCGGCCGAACCATGACTGATGGACCAACAGGGGTAACTGATCTTGGTTCAACCGACGAAAATAGAGCGCTTGTTGGAAGTTTCTTTGAAGGTATCTTGCTAAATGGGCAGTTTGACACGCTTGGGCGTTACATTGAGGGCGACAACTACATTCAGCACAATCCCGACATTGCGGACGGCATGAGCAATCTATTTGCGTTTATTCAGTCGCTTGCAGAACAAGGTACTCCCGTTCATTTCACCAAAATCGATAGAGTCCTTGCGGAAGGGAATTTTGTACTAGTCATGAGTGAGGCAAGTTTTGGTGGACATCCGACAGACTTTTTCGATCTGTATCGTGTGGAGAACGGGAAAATCGCGGAGCATTGGGATGTTATCCAACCTCGAGCGACTGCAAGTCAGTGACAAGAACGCGACCGCTGATTTGCGTATGAGACAATCAGAAACTTGTAACGGAGATCTTCAATGACTGGAGTGCTGCTTGAGCTTTCGGTTAAGGCTGAATTAGTCGATGAATTCTTGGACATGATGCGCCAGATATTGCCGGAGACACGTGCTTATGATGGCTGCAAAAGGTTTGATGTCTGGGTTCACAACTCGAATCGCAGAAAGGTCGTGTTAAACGAAATTTGGGAGTCGGAAGAAAAACATGCTGCGTATCTCGCTTGGCGGGCGGAGACTGGTGTGTTGGGTAAGTTAGTGGCGTTTCTGGACGGCCCTCCGGACCCACAGTATTTCGAAGTTCTCGCAGATTAGGCCAGTGACTTTCTTCCAAACCAAGAGTTTGATGGCCTCAGAATCAGGGGTTTCTTGATTGCTTCGGGTGAGTCAATCGGAGCGAAATTCGTCACGAATCCATTGGAATTTTATAAAGAAAACGCCGATTGAGCTATTCGCTATGGGCCTCAGGTCAGACGCCTGACTAATAAAGAAAGCACGTAAGGCGGGCTTAACTTGATCTGGCGGGTACCATTTTCGCCTTTTGCGTCGTTATCTTTTCGGTTCAGCACACGGACCTTCGCGAGGCGTCTGCACGAGCGTTCTGTCGTAACAAATATTACCTAAATACTAGTGAGCGATAAGGCTGTAACTCGCCCACTGGCAAAGTGATATAGGTGTTTGTCTTAAGAGAGTCGGCCATCTGGCCAACGCCGCTCTTCCTACCCTTATTCTAGTGTTCAAGTTTGGAATTTGGCCGGCTCGATTATCGCCTTTTAATTAGGTGACGTTACAGGAACCCCTGCGCTGATGGGGGCATCCATCCAACTGGTTCGAATGCCTCGTCCAACGATGGTTGCGCAACGGGGATTGTGCAATTCGGCTGAACCTCTAGGCTCGTTCCGACAATCACCTCCAGAATCGTTTCTTTTGCGTATCCTGCAGATAGGAAGGCATCAATCTGTGCTCATGCCGGCCGGCCGCGAGATTCATGAATCACAATGGCGAATGCACGCAGTGCCTCAAGTTTAGGGTCATCGATTGTGGCGCCGTTTCGTAGCACGTCGATAGCGCTTGGATCGACGCCAGACCTCTTAGTGATTGCGGTGTGGACATCATCTAACGAGGTTTCGACGCAACAACTTATGTGTCTAACGGTACAGTGTTCGCAAGAACAAAAGAGGTCGCGGGCGACAGCAGAATTCACTACTGTTCGATTGAAATTGAGTAAGACCTGTAATCCATCACCGCAAGCCGAGTTATTCTCTAAAATACAAGCTGTTATCAACTTTCTTCGAGGTGGTACGCCGCCGATAGCCGTATTTGATCTTTCGTTGTTGTACGACACAGCCACTGAGTCGCAAGCCGCTGCGCAGGCTCACCCGATTCGAGCGTGCGCGTTTCCTGCCACTCGTGGCGCACTAATTGGTTGTAGCGCTCGACGTAGGCGTTCTCTTTCATAATCGCCAGAATGTGGCTGTCGCTAAATTTTGACCGTTTCATCAAAAAACTCCTTCAATATCATTAATGTGTAGCCATTTACTTGGCACCTGTGCGACCTAACGGGGGTTTCTAAGCCGACAGATCCCTCGGCCCGATTTTTCACCAGGGCCTGATTTTTCTCAGCGTCTGACCCAAATTCTCGAATTTCCGCGCCTAAGTACATGTAGGGCTCATAACGGCTCAGTTAAATCTAATCAAAATAGTGGGGAATCAAAATGTATACCAAGGCCAATCGAGGTCGGTTCACGGATGACGGCGTTGTTGCACGCCTGGCTTTTATTTGTGGTCTGATTTTTTGTTTACTGCCTGTCAGTACTTCTTTCGCAGATGCCAATTCATCAGAACCCGTTGCAGTCAGCTGTAGCACCGACGTAACGAACGTTGACGCTGTGAATCGGGGCGTGGACGACCAAAATAGGGGTACTGCGCAGACCAACGCTTGTCCAACCGCCGACGCCGGATATAGTTTGCCGATCAATTTGGGCGTTCCCGCGACTCTTAATGCCAGCCGCTCAAGTGACATTGATGGCGACGCACTGAGTTTTCAGTGGACTATGCTCAAGCGCCCGAGTGGCAGTTTGGCCGCGGTTGCTGATGCGTCGGCCCTTATTACCTCGTTTACACCCGATCTGGCGGGTGACTATGTGTTGCGCCTAGAGAGTTTTGACGAGCGTGGCGGTTACGCATCAGATGATATTCGATTCTCGACGAAAAACTCCTTGCCTGTCGCCATTGCGAATAGTTTTACGACGGCGCAGTTAGATCAGATGATGCGCTTCGACGCCAGTTTTTCGTTTGATGCCGACAGTGACAACCTAAGCTATCGATGGTCGCTACTTGAGTCGCCGCAAGGCAGTGAGCTCGCCTTGCGTGGAACAGACAGCCCTTACCTGTCGTTAACACCAGATGCGCGTGGTGCTTACGCGTTAGAGCTCACAGTGTCTGATCAGTACGGTAGCAGCGATCCATTACGTATTGAGTTCGATACCGAAAACGCGGCGCCGATTGCAAACATTAAAAACACTCGGCGTGTTGCACCCTTTTCCAAAATCATGCTGGACGCTGGTCGTTCGCTTGACAAAAACAACGACACGCTGCGTTATCACTGGGCGGTGCTGTATTCGCCTCCAGGACAGAACGCATCGATCATCGATAGCGATATCACGCAGTCAGAACTGAGCCTCGGCGCTGAAGGCGACTATCTGGTTCAGCTGGTGGTTGATGACGGTGTTGCACTCAGTGCGCCGGCGACCATGCACATTGAAGTGACGCGTAACGTGTTAACAGACATCGATGTTCGTGAATTTGTCGCGCGCGCTGGCATTGCTGGCGGTGATGATGCCGATGGCGACGGTGTTGTCGATGAGCTCGATAACTGCGTCAATGTCGCCAACGCGCCTCAGCGCGACACGGACGGCGATGGTATCGGTAACTTCTGTGATCCGGATCTAAACAACGACGGTATCGTCAACTTCATCGACATTTCCACTTGGACTGGGTTCTTTCTCTCCAATGATCCGGACAGCGATTTTAACGGAGATGGAGTCGTCAACTTCATCGACTTTGTGATCATCACGCAGGCGTTTCTAGAGCCTCCTGGTCCTCCGGGAACGATTGTGTGGGTCAGCTTGGTTGACGGTAATTTCAATGACCGCCTGAACTGGCAGCCGCAGGTCGTGCCGACAGCGGGCACCACGGCGATTATCGATCCGGGTGTCGCGGTCACGGCATCTCAAAGCGGCGGCGACATTACGGTGAAGAACCTCGTCGTAAACGAAACCTTAACCACCTCTTCGACAGCTATTACCGCTACTTCTGCCATCGAGCTTGGTGGTGTTATGAACATGGCGAGTGGATCGTTAAACAGCACTGCCATCGTGCCATCGCTAGCGGGCGTGGGTCAGCTTAATGTGACGGGTGCTCCGACATGGACGGCGAGTACCATTGGTGTTGATGCGACGATTATGAATAGCTCCAATATCAACGTGACCGACGGACTAACCGTTAACGGCATGATAACAATTGATGCCCCAGCCAGTCCCACGGGCCTTGTTTTTACAAACAACCAGTCTGTAGGCGGAACCGGCAGCATTGTGTTCAATGGTGTGGTCAATGGTGTGATTACCGAGCCCAGGCTATTTCCGCTCAACGGTACGATCGTGACGTTTGATTCGTCACTCACTATACGCGGCGGTAAAGGCACTATTGGACAGTCAAATGCCTCTGTGATTTTGAACGGCCCCGTCATTGCCGACATTGCCAGTCAATCCATTCAAGTAAATGGCAATCCGTGGTCGGGCTCGAGCACCTTGTCAGCAATTAACGGCGGTGGTTTGATTCTTGCCGGTAACTTCGACAATGGCGCTGGAACCATCAATCTGGATACCGCTAATGGGACACTGGGATTAGCCTCTAGCGCGGCGTTGAGAAACGCTACCATCGTGGGCAGCCTGGGCACCAATATGGCCACGCTGGGTGGTATCTCTACTTTCGAAAACTTGAGCTACACAGGTGACGTATCGCTTTCTAACGCACATAACATCAATGTGATTGGTGATCTGAACTTCAACGGCACGGCGACCATTACGGCACCGGCTTCGCCCACGGGTTTCATTTTCAATACCGATTCAACCGTTTCAGGAAACGCTACGTTCGTTTTTGACAGTGTTATAAACGGCGTCATCACAGAGCCGCGTTTGTTCCCGGCGAACAGTACCGTGCTAACCCTGAATGACACTGTGACTGTTCGCGGCTCCAAGGGCACCATTGGTCAGTCAAGTGCAGGACTGATTTTGTTAGGTGATGTGATTGCCGAGGTGGACAGCGAGTCAATCCGAATCATTGGCAGCACTCTTGAAATGTGGTCCGGTGGCCCCGACACGGAGTTAACCGCGACTAATGGTGGTGGCATCGAGCTACAAGGAACGCTCGACAACGCTGGGCAAACTGTCGAAATCGATACGAGCGATGGCAGCTTCACCCTGCTTGGAAACGCTAGGCTTCGAAACGCGGTGTTCAACGGCACGGCGGGCACTTTGATGGTTATGCAAAACGCCACGCTTCTCGACAACATGCAGTTCAACCACGACCTGCAGCACTTTAATGCCAGCAATACCACGGTCGAGAATGGCTTGACCCTCAACGGTACTGCCACCATTGTTTCAACGGCCTCGCCGACCGGTTACATCTTTAGTGGTAGTCAAACCGTTTCGGGTAACGCCACGTTTGTGTTCGACAGCGAGGTTAACACCGTCATTACAGAACCACGGTTGTTTCCTTCGAATAACACCGTACTGACGCTTGATGATATGGTTACCGTGCGTGGTACCAAAGGCACGATTGGTCAGCTGAGTGCTGGTGTTGTATTGTTGGGAGACGTTATCGCCGATCAAACAGACGAGTCGATCCGTATTATCGGAAGCACTCTCCAAACCTGGTCAGGTGGTGCCGATACGGAGTTAACCGCGACTAACGGTGGCGGCATTGAGCTGCAAGGCACGCTCGACAACGCCGGGCAAACCGTCGAGATCGACGCGGCTAATGGCAGCTTCACCTTGCTATCAAGCGGCAGGCTTCGAAATGCGGTATTCAACGGCACGGCCGGCACTTTGATGGTCGCGCAAAACAGCACTATTTTCGACAACATGCAGTTCAATCACGACCTGCAGCAGTTCAACAGCACCTCTACCTCCGTAGAGAATGGCCTGACCCTCAACGGCACCGCGACCATTACTTCAACAGCCTCGCCGACCGGCTATACCTTCAGTGGCAGTCAATCGGTGTCGGGCAATGCCACGTTTGTCTTTGACAGCGCGGGCAACACCGTCATAACAGAACCTCGTTTACTTCCAAGTAATAGTAGTGTGCTAACCATCGAGAACACCGTCACCGTTCGCGGTACCAAAGGCACGATTGGTCAAGGCAATGCGTTTGTGAATATGAACGGGACGGTGTCGGCTGACAGCGGTCAGAACATCCGCATTACCGGCTTCTCTTGGACCGGAACCGGTACATTGGAATCGAGTAACGGCGGTGGCATAGAGATGCAAGGCATTTTCGATAACGCTGATCAAACGCTCAATGTTGACACAGCAGGTAACGGTTGGACTCTGCTTGCCAATGCAAGCATACGCAACGCGACGATTGTTGCTACGGCTGGCAGTGAAATGGAGCTGCTTGGGAATACATCTTTCCAAAACGCCAATGTGACGGCTGATCTACGCTTGAATAACGCTGTCATCACAACCGTGACCGATGGCTTAACCTTCAATGGTACCGCCACGATTGTTGCGCCAAACTCACCGACGGGCTTTCAGCTAAATGGCACTCAAACCGTTGATGGTAATGCCACGTTCGTTTACGACGGCACTGGAAATACCGTCATATCTGAGCCGCGCTTTAACATCGGCAATGGGTCGCTCTTAACCCTGGGTAGTAATGTGGTGATTACAGGTAATCAGTACTCAGTCGGTCAGAACGGCTCCGGTCGAATCATTAGCAACGGTTCGATTTTCGCTGACGGTGGTACCGCACAGATAAATGCTGTCAGTGGCTTTGATATTCCGTTTGTCAACAATGGTACTGTCGGTGCCATAAATGGTGGTCGAATCGAGCTTCCTACTGCCACGAACAATTCCTTCGACTCGCCCGGAACCATGCGCATTGGTCCGGGGGCCGTGATTGATACCAATGGCCAGGAATTTATTTATGAGGCAAGCGGGAACGTGGAGATCGAAATCGATTCGACGGGGCCGGGGGTTCTTGTAACTGGGGCAGACGACAATTCCTTTAACGGGACCTTAACCGTCAGCGCAGTGAACGGTTTCGCTCCGGCTGTCGGAAATAGTTTCATTATCATTACTCAAACTGATATTGCCGCTAATACGTTTGGCACCGTTGTATCGAATGGATTGGGTGCTGGTGAGAGCTTCGATATTTCGTACAACATGTCCAGCGTAACGGCCACGGTAACGAACTAGGCACAGGGGGCTCGACGGACAAATCGACCTTTGGTTTTTCACAGGGAGAGATCAACCGAAGGACCGATCTGTGAGAAGTGGCTCTGGAAATTCCAGAGCCACTTTTTTTTGCCAAATGGGTGAAGAGGAGTTCGCTCCCGATACGCTAAATCCTGAAGATACCAACGACATAGAAATCGAATGATTCGGTGCGTTCGCGTAATGGCGCGCCAACAGAATCGAGTTCATAGTCTGTGTTCGCAGTCGCCACACATTCGTGAACGACCGATCGGTTCAGTTCTGCTCCAACAACGCGATGTCTCTTGCTAGCGATCCAGGCGAGGTCGATGGACTTTCCGCACAACGGGACGAAAACACGGCTGCTCGCTTCGAGTTCCATGAGTGAAAGAGGGTGCGCGAGGTACGAATGCGCGTCCGATGCGTAAAACGCGATCTCATTCGTTTCCCATCGGTTATAACAATATTCTGCATCCATATTCTGGCGCTCACGTAAGACTCTACGCCCTCTCTGTTATCTTGTTTTGCGGGTAGATTCACGTGGGTCCGGTCGTTGCGTTCTTCGCAGAAAGATCCCGCTTCTTAAGCGCCTGTGTTTGAGCGCAAGGTCAACTGAGTTAGCATCACTCATAGCGCCCTACGATCGCTCTAAGTAGGGTCGGACCACAATGCGTTAGGGAACTCGCGCGCGTAACGTCGGGTCGAAAACGAATCCCAACTGAGTTCGGGTAGTCGAAAACTACGTAGTACTTCAAATTTTCGGTTCGATTGCGAATTTTCGAGTAGACTTTCCTACACGTAAATCATCCTAAATCCCTGATTGTCATGAGGAGTAGCCATGAAGGCTCTGTTTAATTCACCACTCAACGCTTTTCGCTACCTGGCTATGGCCCTGCTCGTGCCGTTTTCACTGGCGCTCAAAGCCGATGACCACATCGCCGCCACCAAGGTGGCTACCGACATTCAGATTCCGTGGGGTATGGTGCAGCTGACCGATGGGCAACTGTTGGTGACGGAACGCACGGGCACCCTGTATCGCGTGGATACGGATTCGGGTAAGTCCACCAAGATTTCTGGCATACCGAAGATTAAATCCACCCGACAGGGCGGCTTCCTCGATCTGGAATTGCATCCGGATTATGCGAAGAACGGCTGGATCTATATGAGTTACACGAGTCCAGAAGGGGAAGGTGACGGCAATAACACGACGATCAGTCGCGCCAAACTAAAAGACGATGCGTTGGTGGATGTTGAGATGCTGTATCGCACCTCACCAAACTCAGAACGCCCGTTTCATTATGGCAGTCGATTGGAATTTGATAACGACGGTTATTTGTATTTCACGGTGGGCGATCGAGGTCAACGAGATGAGTTTCCTCAGGATACGACCGTTGATGCCGGCAAGGTCTATCGCATTCATGATGATGGTCGAATTCCCAAAGACAACCCCTTTGTCGATGGCGCTAAGCCGGCGATTTTCTCCTACGGTCACCGCAACCCACAAGGTATGGCGCTGAATCCCGAGACGGGTTCGATCTGGGTGAACGAACACGGCCCGAAGGGCGGAGATGAAATCAATGTGATCGCCAAAGGACTCAACTATGGCTGGCCCGTCATCAGCTATGGCGTGAACTACAGTGGCACCAAGTTTACCGACATCACTGAGAAAGAAGGCATGGAGCAACCCGCGCATCAGTGGACGCCGTCGATGGCGCCCTCGGGTATGGTGTTTGTCACCAGCGACAAGTATCCGGAGTGGCAAGGGAAGGCGCTGGTGGGTTCATTGAAGTTCGCCTACATTGAGCTTGTGACCTACGACGGCGACACGGTCACTAAAGTCGAGAAAGTAATGGAAGGCATTGGTCGGGTGCGCAACATTCGGCAAATGGCCGATGGTTATATCTATGTGGGTCTTGACGGCCAAGGCGTGGTTCGACTCGAACCTCAGTCCTGATCCGGTTTCGGTATCGTTGACGATCGAGTTAATTGTTCGTGAATCAACCGGCGTGCTGTGTAGGGTATGCGCGTTGTGATTGTTGAGGATCTAATCCACTTTTACTCTTGATTCGCAATGGCACACGCTCGAAACGCTTCTGCCCAGGCCCGAAATCGATGTCGTTTGTTGGGCCGATAGGTGGTCTCAATCAAGCGCTCGCCGGAGCTCGTGATGAACACCATTGGGATGGGTTCGTTCTGCGTAAAGCGATAAATTAACTCGTCGGCATCTGATCCGTAGAACCAAAAGCCTGAAAAGGCCTGCAACGGCTCGGTGCTGCTCGCCCACTTCGCCACTTCTTCTGCTTTTTTCTCTTTGCCATCAAGTCGCATGACGGCGAGTTGATCCTGCGGTTCTTTTTTTACTTGAGACCAAATTTTTATACCGAAAATAGCCTCGCCGATGCGGTAGCGATCAGCGTCGCGCGAATGAGTTTGGGCAAAAATATGGATCATCACGTTTGTGTAGTCTGTACCCAGCAGAAAGCCTTTGGCGGCATCGTCACCGGCGGTGCCCAATTGGTAATTTTGAGTTAACAGGCACTTGCTATTGTCGATGCGGAACCGCCAGTCATACCAACGCGGTGGCTGGTCGCTTGCCCACGAAGCCGAACAAGAAAGTGAGGCCGTAGCCACTATTATCACTATGTGAAAGATCTTATTCATTGCCCACTCACCGATCGGGTTTGTTTTTCCACCATGGCTGATTTACGACGTGCTCGCCCAAGGTTAACGTTTGCCCGATAACGGGCGTCGCAATCGCCACGTCATTTTTTGCTGCCGCGCTCGTAGCACGTTTGATCGGGTCATCCCACGTGTGCGCCGCGATACTAAATGAACCCCAATGAATGGGCAGAAGCAGTTTGCTGTTGAGTTCTTGGTTCACCTGCACTGTTTGCTCTGGGAACATATGCACATCCGCCCAATCTCGGTCGTACTGCCCGCATTCGACCATGGCCAAATCGAAAGGCCCGTATCGCTCGCCAATTTTTTTGAATGTGGGCGTGTAGCCGGAGTCGCCGCTAAAGAACAGTCGTGCATTGGGGCTGACAATGACCCACGATGCCCAAAGCGTCGTGTCGCGGTCGTTGAAGCCGCGGCCCGAGAAGTGTTTGGCTGGCGTGGCCGTTAATTCCAGCTCATCGAAGGTGGCGGTCTGCCACCAGTCGAGCTCAACGATTTTTTCTGGTTCAACACCCCACACGTGCAAATGGGCGCCTACGCCCAGCGGCACAAAGAACTTGAGCGTGCGGTCTTTTAGTTTGGATATGGAGCGGTAGTCGAGATGATCGTAGTGGTCGTGCGAGATTACGATCGCATCAAGTTCAGGAATTTTGTCGATGTCGAGCGGCAACTTGGGATTAAAGCGCTTGCCGGTCAGCCATGGCAGAGGGGCGGGCACACTGCCGAGCATGGGGTCGATAAACAGACGCTTGCCCGCGGTCTCGAGCAACACCGCGGAATGACCAAACCAGGTGAGCCGTGTTTGATCGGGTGGTGCGTCGAATTCGTCGGGTTGACGCGCCACCACGGGAAGCGTCCAGTCCGGCGTTCGATTGGGTGAGCTGTAGTAGCGGCGCATGGTGCTAAAACCCACTGAGTCGCTCAGCGGGCCCTCAAGGTTTGCGAATACCTCTCCATTAAAATGTGGCGATTGATCGCTTGCCTGAGCGCTGAACGTTTTGTCCCGTGCGCCAAACTGCGGCGAGAGCCAGACGAAAAAAAGGCCAAACACAATAAGCGCGAGCACACCGGTGCCCAGCAGTTTGGCAACGAGTTTCATGAGCTTTTTCAACAGCGCATTCTCTCTATGAGGTATGACAAGAACGACTCAAGCCCGACTATACACTCAATGTTTTGGAAATAGCGTGTTGAGCCGCGCGTTGGTCGAGCACCCATCAACGCCTCGATGCGCGTGGATTGGTTGTTTAGCTGACGAGCGTCAGCTTGAATCCATGTAATCGAGCGACCCGTCAACCACCTTGACGTTTAAATTGTTGATGCTGATCTTCGATCAAGCCGATTTTCCAGTAGCCTGAAATATAGGCGTCTTTTTTAGGTACACCTCTTTCACTCATTAAAAACTGGCGCAGCGATTTAATGACACCTGACTCGCCGGCGATGCAGGTCTGCACTCGCCCGTGTGGCCAGTCAATCGAACGCAACAGGTTTTCTTGCGCGGTCGACGGAACATGCGGGTTGGGATGAACGAGCCAATGCATCTCGATGCCCGCTGGTGCGTCGATCGTTTGCTTGTCCTCAATCGATGTCACTTCAAATACGGCGATGCCTTTCGCTTCTCGCGGCATGGCCTCGAGCGTGGCGGCCACAACGGGAATCGCCGACGGATCAGCGGCAAGGAGATACCAGTCGGCTGAGAATTCGGTCACTTTGGCCGTACTGGGTCCGGCAAAGCCTAGAAAGTCGCCCGGCTTGGCATGCGTGGCCCAGCGGCTGGCCGGCCCATTGTCTCCATGCGCGACAAAGTCGATCGTCAGTTCTTGTGACGCCTCATCAAAGCGACGCACGGTGTAGGTTCGTTTGGTCAACGAGGTGCCCTCTGCCAAGCGCTTTTCAAACTCGGCATGGCTTTCTGACGGTTCGGGCAACATCAATTTGCAATTTCCACCGTCTCGTCCGGCCGGTATGCCCGCCAGTTCAGGGCCGGCAAACACCACGCGGATCATGTTTGGCGTGAGATACCCGACTTCTTTAACGAAAAGAACCCGTGGACCGGGTCGTTTTACGACGCGGCGAGCAATGTCTAAAGCGGCTGATTTTATTCGCATTTTTGGTTTTTCCACTGATAATTAAATTGTAAGACCGTCCCTCTTTGACCCGCTAGATGAGAATAGTTCGCATTTAAATTCAGATTGTGGTGAATGATCCGGATTGACCTGTTGGTCGGGTGGGCGCGGTCCCGCACCGTGCATCGGCAGGGTCACGAATAGATCGGTGTTCGTGGCGGCGTGGACGGCCGACCATCCGCATAAGTTGATGTGCCAGTCGCGGCCTCAGATTGCGGCCATTCGCGAGGATTAGTCCCGAATCAGCACCAGCCGAAAGCCGATGTCGTCCTTGCGCTGATGGGCGTTTGCTCGATTTCGAAGCGCTGAGCGCGCAAAATTCTCAATGTCGCCGTATCCACCGCCGCGAAAGCCTCGCCGGCCACAGTCTCCATCGAGCCAAGCCTCTCCTTGAATGGGGGCCTCCTTATAGTGGGTATTCCAGCAGTCCTCCACCCATTCCCATACGTTGCCGTACAGGTCGTACACACCCCATGGGTTGGCCTGAAAGTGCGCGACCGGCGACGTGCGGGTGAACCCATCGTCACACTGAACGACGGAGAAGCTCGGGTAGTCTTTCAGGGCACTTTGATCGGCGACATTCGCGTGATGGCAGAAGGCACTGTTTTCGAGATCAAAATAATGTGTCTGTGTTGATCCCGCCCGGGCGGCGTACTCCCACTCGGCTTCAGTGGGTAACCGAAAGGTCGCATCACGGCGTTGGTTGAGCCACCGAATGAAGGCCTTGGCATCGTGCCAACTCACGCAGGTGACCGGGTGGTTGTCCGTTTGCTCAAAGCCCGGGGCGCGCCAGCTGAGATTATCGCTTTGTTTCCAGCCGTCATGGAAATACCAGCAGTCACTGGCCGTAGAGTGGTTTGACTGACTGGCGAACTCTTTAAAAAGGCGTCGCGTCACTTCCGTTTGCATAAGCCAAAATTCGGCCACGCGCACCAATCGCGTTGGTCGTTCATCATTTTGGCCGACGCCTGGTTGGCTGCCCATCACATACTCGCCGGCCGGAATACGAACAAATGTGCCCACACCGGCCACCGTCTTGAGGTGCTCCGTTTCTTGGGGGTCGGGCTCCGCAGCCAACGTAGAACCGTGAGAGCAGTACGCGCTCAGCAGCAGAAAGACGATGAAACGACAGGTGGATGCAGACACAGATTTTATCGCTTTAATCATTGGATTCTCAGCGTATCGGTTATAACGTGATCGGTTGGTGATGCAATTCGGCGCGAATCGATCAGTCTGTCTATCGGCGATGTTCAAAGGCCGGATACGGCAGTGCGTCGCTGAGTAACTCCGACCTTCAATGCGTCGCGTCTTCGCGGATTGCCTTGAAGTAATACTGAGATTTTTCCCAACCGGTATCGGTTTCCATGCGGTAGTCGAATGGGCGTGGATGCCGATGGTGATCGATTAGGTAGCACAAATGTTGATTGGCAATCTCCGGGTCGTAGACCATCCATACCATACGGCGCGTTTTGTTCCAGGTTTCGCGAACTAAAAACAATGCGTTGCCACCTGCTTTGATGTCGTTGTCCAGTTGATCGCAAAACGGATCCACGATGGCTCGCTCTTCCTCCGAGGGCATGCCGTTGTCGACAATCTCCTCATTCTTAAAATCAATGATGACCGACAGATGCCACTGAAAGATCTCACGATGCTCAAAATCCATCAGTCCGGAGTTGACCATGGCGATGCACGGTAGGTCATCCATTTTGTATTCCATGAGCGTCCACGATTCCTCTGGCAAGACAATCCTTACCTCGTTTTCTTTGAGATCGCGCTCTTTTTTCTTGCCAAACAGTCGCCTTAGCATGCTCGG
Source organism: Pseudomonadota bacterium (assembly GCA_039028935.1). NCBI lineage: Bacteria > Pseudomonadati > Pseudomonadota > Pseudomonadota bacterium. The sequence goes on from JBCCHD010000016.1 coordinate 22,864, forward strand.
TCCGCCTGATGTGAGAACGGCGTGATGCCGTTGCTGATGGAAAGCTAACAGTGGAAAGTATGCCATAGCTCACAAAGTCAGAATCAATCCCCTCGGGCTGTGACCCTTGATGCTTTAAATTGATACACTCCCTGCGAAGTGATGAAAAACCAAGTCTATCTGTTTGCGAACGCATTTATGGCCGTCATCGTGCTGCTGTCGAGCGGCTGCGCGTCGAATGATCGGCCAGCGCTTTCTGGTCACGTTGTGGCAACGCTCAATGTGCCGTACGTCGAGGGTATCGATGACCATCAGCGCTCGCTCGACATTTATCAGTCGGCAGAGTCGGCATCGAACGCGCCGGTACACGTGTATGTGCATGGCGGGGCTTGGACTCGCGGCGATAAATCTAACCTGAGCCCTCAACAAATCGAGGCGTATATCGATCACGGCGTGGTGTTGGTGAGCATCAATTACCGTCTTGGTCCCGCGCATCGGTTTCCGGCGAACAGTCAGGACTTGGTCGACGCGAGCATTTGGTTAAAAAACAATATTGATCAGTTTGGTGGCGATCCCACTCGCATGGTGCTGTCGGGCCACTCAGCGGGTGCGCATTTAACCGCATTGTTCGCAGTGGGTACACCGTCCGCGCCGGCGCCGAATTCAGACACGTTTTATCGCGCCGTTTTTTCGGTGGATACTGCGCTCTATGACATGACGCGCGACTTCGAAGCGCGTGGGTTAGTGCTGCGGTGGTTGCTCAAGCAGAAGCGCCTGGTGTTTGGCGAGGATAAACAGGCGCAGGCGTTGGCGTCGCCGTTACATCAAATACGTCCATCACGATCGTATAGCGACTTTTACTTGTATGTCACCGAAACCCGACCAGAGGCTGTGGAGCAGCTGTGGCAGTTTGAAAAAGCACTTAGCGAGCACGGCCATGTTGTGCAGGCGCAGGTGATTCCGAAGCTAACGCATTTTCAAATGAAAGCGGCGTTGTTTACACCGGGACATCGTATTTTCGAAGATGTTATGGCGGCGTTTTAGTTGAAGCCAAACCGAAGCACAGTTTTGCGAGGTCATTGTCGACTGTGTATGGCCGCCAGTCATTTTAAGTCAAACTCGCTCCCCTCAATCCAATATTCGCACATGTCGATGCAAACAGTGTAGCGTACCGGGTCGGTTTCGTTGTGTGGGGAAGCGATCTAGCGACGGCTTGCGTGCAGCGGTTTGTGTGGTGTTGTCGAACGAAGTAAAAAACACACCACGCTATTTGGTATGCCCACGGTAGTTCAATGGAGTCGATTCCAACGCGTTGTTGAGTGAGTCTAGGTCTAGATGCCAAGTAAGCCGCTTCTTCAGTTGCAGGAATCGAAATCACTAGACACATCAAATGAATAGCGAAAACTAAACGACTCGCGATAAGAAAATACTGAAAAAGTGACCGCAATCATCGTAAGCCTATTGCGGATTTAAACCCGCCGTCGATTTGCTAGTCTAGTGTGATGGCGCAAGACATGGATAATCGGTTGCTCGTTATCGCGCTTCTGACTGCGCTGGCCGTGCCTGTGTCTGTGAGCCAGGCCGACATCATAAGCTTTTCCGGTTCACTTGATCTGGTGCTTGTCAACGAGGGCGATGGTGCGTTCGCGCCAGCATCTTTGGGTTCATCGGTCAGTGGGTTCATCGACGATCAAACGTTTAATGGCCAGATTACGGTGGACGGCATGACAGAGTCGTTTGGGTGTTGCATTGCTGCGGGCGGTTTAGAGCTTTCAAATGACGTTGCCCTCGATGCCGACACAGCGGCGTTGCTGAACCAGCTGGATCAAAGCCAACAGTTTATGAGTGGTGAACGGGTGGATGGCGTTGATATTGAGGGCGATATGTTTTTGAGCAACGGCAACCGCCTTGAGGTCGGCGTTTCATACTTGCTCGATTCGAATGCCTTCGACAGTGAGGATCCATCGGGCTACCCGTTTGATCCAGCCGCTATTCGTATCGCGTTGTTCTTTATTCTTGAGGAAGACGGCAACAATGATATTTATGATGCGCTTGGACAATTCACACCCGTTCAGGATGCCGATAACGACGGCGTGAACGACAACGCGGATAACTGCACGCTCATTGTGAACCCAGCACAACTTGACACCAATCTCGACGGCTTCGGCAACGCATGCGACCCCGATCTCGACAACAACAACGTCGTTAACTTTATCGACATTGGTCTGTTTGCCAATGCGTTTGGAAGCGTGGGCTCAGGCGATGCGGACATCAATGGCGACGGTGTGGTTAATTTTCTGGATTTCGCTGTGTTCCCGAATTTTATTTTTGAAGCGCCTGGACCAAGTGGCTTAGTGCCTTAGCGTTGCCCAATCGGGGCAACCGGCGTTGATCCGCGGTCAATACCCAGCCACTAAACGGCGACATTCGAGTAGTTGGTGTGCCATTTCGAATCCGGTTCGTGCCATGTACGGAATGAGCCGCGCATTGAGCCGACGCAGACCCATTCGTGAAAGCCAGGTCTTAGTTTTGAGGGTCAAGACATCGAGATAGCCGTCCAGAGCGTTTTCCCTGATTGGCTGAGCGCCAAACACCTCATCGTCCGAACAGGTGTAACGCACTGTTTAAAATCACAATTAATTTGATTTTGTTTGAGCTTCAGCGCCTTTTCTGTCTCAAAGATGCCGCCGATCGTTTCCGGCAATGATCTTTTGTGCACTCGCACAAAACTCGCTACACTGCGCCACATGAGCAATGAATTTATTCAATACGAATTAAACGACGGTATCGCCACCATTACGATCGATGACGGTAAGCGCAATGCGCTGTCGCCGGCCGTTCTAGCGGAACTGCACCATGCCTTTGAACGCGCGGCACTCGACAACGCGGCGGTCATTTTGACCGGGCGAGAAGGGGTTTTTTCGGCCGGCTTTGATCTCAAGGTGATGGGACGCGGCGGCAAACACGCCATCGGTATGCTGGGCGCAGGCTACGCTCTGCCGGCAAAGGTCATGGCCCACCCTAAGCCGGTCATTGTTGCCTGTAATGGACACAGCTTTGCGATGGGCGTGTTTCTGATGCTCTCGGCAGACTACGTCATTGGCTCCCGCGGCGACTTTAAAATCTCCGCGAACGAAGTGGCGATTGGCATGACGATGCCGCGTGTCGCGGCCGCCATGCTCAAACACAAGCTGACGCCATCGGCGTATCAGCGCGCGGTCACCCTGGCGGAGCAGTTTGACGTCGATTCTGCCAAAGCGGCTGGCTTTTTTGATGAAGTGGTTGAGCCCCACGAGTTGATGGAGCGCGCGACTGCCTTAGCGAATAATTTGCTGCAACTCGACGATCATTCCCACAAGGTGTCTAAGCGCCGGATTCGCCGTAAGCTGATCTGGCAAACACGGTTGAGCATTCCATTGGATCTGGCGGATGCGGCATTGATTGGTTTTCGTCGAGCGAAAGCCAAAAAGGCCTGAGCTGTAACGCACGGTGGATCGAGGGCGCCTTTTTGCCAAGCACGAGTCGATGCGGTAAAAAAGAAGTCTTCGCGTTCTAAACGCGCCAGCCTCTTCCGCTCAAGGACTGAACCATGCAGCCATCGAACTCCGGCCAAGCGCCCACCCCCCAACTCGACGAATCTAAACACGAGCAGATCGAAGTCGATCCCCGCATCTACGATCTATACGACGAATTTTGCCATTCGGGTATGGACCGACGAACGTTCTTGTCGCGCGTCGCCGCGCTGGGCATCGTCGGCGGCTTAGCGATGGCTACGTCTTTGTTGCCGCGTTACGCCGAAGCCGCCATGATCAAGTTTACCGACCCACGTATTAAGGCCACGTATGTGGACTACGATTCGCCGGGAGGCAACTCCGGGACGATGCGCGGTTACTTGGTGAAGCCAGAGGGTGCCGGGCCGTTTCCGGCGGTGCTGGTGATTCACGAAAATCGCGGGCTCAATCCGCACATTGAAGACGTTGCTCGCCGAGCGGCGGTCGAGGGTTTTCTCGCCTTTGCACCTGACGGTCTGTCACCGGTGGGGGGTTATCCTGGCAATGATGAGGATGGCAAGATTTTGCAGAGAAGTCTTGATCGAGAGAAGCTGTTCATTGATCTGATGAACGGCGCTAAATTTGTGAAAGACCACGAGTTATCAACCGGTAAGCTCGGCGCCACCGGTTTCTGTTATGGCGGGGGTGTAACCAATGCGCTGGCTGTCCATATGGGCGAAGACTTGCACGCCGGCGTTCCCTTCTATGGTGCAGCGGCCAAGTCAGAGGATGTCGATCGCATTCAGGCGCCGCTATTGATTCAATACGCCGAAGACGACAAACGCATCAACGCCATGAAAGAGCCCTATGAGACGGCGCTCTCGGATGCGGGCAAGGCCTTCGAGAGTTATGTGTATCCCGGCACCCGCCACGGTTTTCATAACAACTCCACGCCTCGTTACAACGAGACACAAGCCAACATTGCCTGGGAACGCACGATCGGGCATTTTCGGAAGCATTTGCGCTAAGGGTTGCTCGCTCGTCTTTGAGACCGATAGGAATCCGGCTTTTCGCTGTCCGTCGTGCCGGATAAACGGAGCGAGAGGGCACTAAGAGCGACGGAAAAATGTCTCTGTCTGGTCGTATTCGGTTCGGCCCGAACACGGTTCAGCGCGGTTCACGTGGTGGCGCTAGCGTTTTTTTGTCGCATTCACCCACACTTTACCTGCGAGCGCTATGCTTCGTTATCCGACCAAGCTTGAATCCGGGCGTGACGATTCGACACCATGACTGACGCGACACTTGTCTATCCACACCAGCTTTTTTCTAGCCATCCGGCGCTAGCAAAAAAGCGCTGCGTGTTCGTAATCGAAGAACCTCTCATCCTCACGCACAATCCGGTACACGTTCAGCGCTTAATGCTCCACAAGCTAAGTATGGATGCGTATGAGAAGAGGCTCAAAAATGATGGCTACACGGTGCAGCGCTTGTCACTACTCGATCATTCGAGTACGGAGGCGATCTTCGAAACGCTCCGCCATCACCAAATCAATACTGTTCATGTGTGCGATACGGTTGATGATTATCTTGAACAGGCGCTTGGCGCATCGGGGCTCAACCGAGTCTGGTATGAGACGCCGCTCTTTCTGTTGGGCAAAGAAGAGGCTTGCGCGCGTTACGTGGATGCCAAGCGGTTTATGGCGAGCTTCTATAAGAAACTGCGGGTCGACCACAACATTCTATTAAATGGCGACCAGTCGCCCGTTGGGGGTAGATGGAGTTTCGATGAAGACAATCGCAAGAAGCTGCCGAAGAAAATTGAGTTGCCCGACGATTTGACCCCCGTTGACGACAAGCTCGTGTCGGAGGCGGCGGCATGGGCCAATACTGTCTCAGCGGAGCAGTACGGCGGCCATGATTTTTGGTTGCCCTATACGCACGACAGCGCTGACTCGTTTTTGCAGGCCTTTTTGCGTGAACGCTTTGCCACTTTCGGGCCTTACGAAGATGCGTTGACAACCCGGCACACGCGGTTGTTTCATTCGGCGCTGTCGCCGTTGATGAATGTTGGCCTGTTAACGCCACAACAGGTGATCGAAGCGGCGTTAGACTACGCGGCGCAAAACGATACGCCGCTTAACTCACTCGAGGGCTTTGTGCGTCAGATTTTGGGCTGGCGAGAATTTATTCGCGCCGCATATGAGTGCGACGGTCGGCAGATGCGGACCCAAAACTTTTGGGGCCATACTCGCGTGTTGCGCGATACGTTCTGGACGGGCGACACAGGCGTCATGCCGCTGGATACCTCGATTCAGCGCGCGCTTAAGTATGGCTATACGCATCATATTGAACGATTGATGGTGCTGGGTAACTTTATGTTGCTTACCGAAATTGATCCCGATGACGTGTACCGTTGGTTTATGGGGCTGTATGTCGATGCCTATGACTGGGTCATGGTGCCCAATGTGTATGGCATGAGCCAGTTTGCCGATGGCGGTGGGTTTGCCACCAAACCGTATATTTCCGGCAGTAATTATCTAAAGAAGATGTCGGACTACCCAAAAGGCGAATGGGAGGACGTTTGGACCGGGCTGTACTGGCACTTTATTCACACTCATATTGAATTCTTCAAATCCAATCACCGATTGTCGATGATGCCGCGTTTGCTTGAGAAGATGGACGCGGCCAAGAAAGCCCGGCATTTTGAATTGGCTCAAGCCTATTTGTCGTGAGCGAGGGTGTAATCGATACGGCGCGGTTCGACAAATATCTGTTTCTGGCCGATCGCGAGTTGAATATCATCTCGGTGTTCGATGACATCCGCTATGACCGCGCTGATCCGGACATTCTGTCGATCGGCATGCGGCGCCACGTCATCAAACAACTCGCCAAACAGAATTTTAAACAAGTAAGCGGCAGAGTATTACAACAGGCTTCAACCCACGTTCGCTGTTTGATACCAAAGTTTCATGCCTTCGGCGTATCGCCATTTGACGCGGTTCGCTATGAGTCCAAACGCGAAGACGATTACTACGTACTCACACCGACACAAACGGCGTGTCAATTTCTGAACCACTACCCGCTGAACGACGCGATTGGCCGTATCGAAACACTGATTGCCAAGCAGCCCATCAATGTTCTGCGTATGCTCGATTTTTCCAGTTCACCATATGCGGATGAGAACTTCGTGCGCGCGATCGAGCACTTTATGTATGTCCAGCGTGATGCCGTTTCGCGTGAACCACTCAACCTTATGCGCCCATTGGGGTGATGTGCGGCGTGATGCGACAGAATGTTTATCGACGAAGAGGCTGGTCCTCGTGTAAATTCATCGCCATGACTCACCCACGCTGTCAGAGAGGCCTATAGTGAATAAGATTGCCGTGATCACCGCCATGTTGGGTTTTTTGGCGGTTCTACTCGGCGCGTTCGGCGCGCATGGCTTGCAGGATGTGTTGAGCGTCGACGATCTCGACATTTGGCAAACCGCTAATCAGTACCATTTCTATCATGTGCTTGCGCTGTTGGTAGTGATTATTCTTTGGCAACGGGCTCCACAAAACCGCCTTTGGTTTTGGACTGGTCTGTGTTTTATTTTCGGCATCGCTATTTTTTCCGGCAGCCTGTATTTGCTGGCCGTCACAGGCTTGCGCTGGCTTGGTGCAATTACTCCTGTGGGTGGCACGTTATTCTTGGTAGCCTGGCTTTTGCTGGCCTACGGTTGTTTGCGTTTGAAGCCCGATGAGTCGATGCGCTGAGAGAGCGGTGGTGTGTTGAATGCGTCAACCCTTACCGACCGAATAACTGTTCGGCCACGCGCGCGATGTATCCACTTCAGCTAATCATTCCGGTCGTCGCTTTGTTACACAGAAGCCCCTCGTTCTGGCATACCCCACTGTCCGCAGACAGGTCGCTGAGAAATAGGTAAACTCAGCCGGCGTAATGACGACGCAACGGAAGAGCAATAGGCGCATGGGCAAGCCGGACATCATCCAAGAAAATGTACCGCTCGGTCCGCTGACCACGCTAAAGGTTGGCGGACCGGCTCGCTATTTTGCGGCGTGTAAAGACGAGGCTGCGCTTGTTGCGGTGCTGCGATGGGCAGCGCGCCAAGCGCTATCCGTGTTTGTGCTTGGGGGCGGGAGTAACGTGCTCATCGACGATGCTGGATTCGATGGCATCGTCATTCAATGCGCGATGTCGTCAGTGCGTTTTCAGACGCATGATGGCCACACCGTTGTCAATGCCGACGCCGGAGTGAACTGGGATTCGCTGGTCGAACGGTGCGTTAACGCCAAGTTGGCGGGTATCGAGTGTTTGAGTGGCATACCCGGTATGGTTGGCGCCGCGCCCGTGCAGAATATCGGTGCCTATGGTCAGGAAGTCGTGGATACCATTGTGTCGGTAACCGGCATTGATGCGAGCACCTACGAGCGCCACTGTCTATCAGCCGCCGAGTGTCGATTCAACTATCGGACCAGTGTGTTTAAGACAGACTGGCGGACATTTATCGTCACTGGCGTCGCGTTTAAACTCACGCATGCGGACGCGGGCTCGGTGACGTATCCAGATCTTAAACAACAGCTGAATATCGCCGCCTCATCGTCCGCGCCTACCCTGGCCGAGACACGTCGTGCGGTGCTAACTATCCGGGCAAAGAAGTCGATGGTGTTGTCAGACGACGACCCCAATCGCCGAAGTGTGGGGTCGTTCTTTGTTAATCCGGTTATAAGTCAAGACGACTTCGAACAACTGAGTCTGACGGTGCGCAAGCTTGGCATCGATCGAGACATTCCCTCGTTTCCAATGGATGAGCACACGGTGAAAGTGCCCGCTGCTTGGTTGATCGAGCAGGCTGGGTTTGAACGTGGTCACACCGAGGGTTCGGTTGGAATTTCGACAAAACACTCGCTTGCTATCATCAACCAAGGTGATGCAAATGCTAAGGATATATTGCGGTTTGCCGCGCAGATAAAAATGACTGTCTTGGCCAAGTTTGGAATCGACTTAGTTCCCGAGCCCGTTTTGCTTGTAGGGACCGAACTGGGGCAGCGGGCCACTGTGACGTATAGCGAATAGCGCTGGGCATTGAGGCCGTACCACTTATCGGAATGAACACCATGTCGCACGAACGGCATCAGTGCGTGTCTTGCTACCGCGTTGCGGCCTCAAGGATCGGATTTTGGCTCCCAATCTGGCCGACCAAATACCCGTTTCACACTTTCACCGAAGCTCTGCGAGTTCACGACATCACGGCAAAACTTCGGAAGTTCGGAAAACCATACGCTGAGCGGGTTGACGCTGTTGTAATCGCGCTTTAGTCCATAGCGCGGCGTTTCTTCCTCCGCCTGATAAGTGCCAAACAGTCGATCCCAAATTATCAAAATGCCGCCGTAGTTTTTGTCGATGTATTTGTCGTCGCAGCCATGATGGACGCGATGATTGGACGGCGTATTTAGAATACCTTCAAGCGGCCCCAGTCGGCCGATCAGTTCGGTGTGTAGCCAGGTTTGATACGCGAGCACCACAATGATGCTGAAAAACACAAGCTCCGCCGGGAAGCCGATAAAGACCAGCGGCAGGTGGAAGAGCGCGGACGCGATGCCCTCAAACGGTCCGAATCGAATGGCGACCGTGATATTCATAAAGCGAGAGGAGTGATGCACCGCATGTTGTGTCCAGAGCACTCGGGTGACATGTGCAAGGCGATGTTCCCAATAGTAGATAAAGTCTGACGCGATGAGCGCGACGATGGCGGTGCCAGTGGTAATGGGAAGCGACCACATAACGAGGTTGTCGCTGATGTACACATAGCCTGCATAGGCGAAGGTCAATAACACCACTTCGACCACCAGATACGGTAATTGGGTCGACACGCTGGCGACCATATCCAATACGCCCTTTTTTTGTAGCTTGCCGCGAAACAGCGCGTTGAGTAGTTCGATCGCTAGAATCGCCGCGCCAATGACGAAGAAGGCGCCATCAATTTCGTTGGCGAGTGCTTCAATTTCTGAATACATTATCGGTTGTCTCCTAACCCTGCGGTTAACGTTCGCCAGGCGAGTTCAGCGGCTTGATTGGGTGTAATGGATTCGAGGCGAACCGATTCCCAGGCGGCATAGATCAGATGCTCGAAGGTCTGTAGGATCCAGTCCGTCGGCACAGAGGGGTCAAATAGGCGTTCCTGTTTGGCCCCTTCGATCATCTCGCGTGTCTCGGCATCCTGGCGTTTGTACTCCATTGCCAGTTCACTGTTTTCATTCACCGGCTGCAGCGCGAGAAAGCCATGGCGGTCGCCAAGCGGAATGAGCACTTCCAGCGTGCGGTGTATCGCTTCGGCGTGCGATTCAAGACCTTCGCAGGCGTGTTCGACCGCCTCGTCTGTTTCGGAGATCGCCAAGTGGGCGAGCTGGGTGATAAGGGAATCGCGCGTCGAGAAGTGCCGGTGCAGCGTGGCGCGCCCCACCCCCGATTGGCGAACGACATCGGCCAGCGGTGCGCTGGGGTCGCGGCTAAAAACGGTGAAAGCGGCCTCGATAATCGCGTCACGGGCACTGAGTTTGTGTGTTGATTTCATGAGACAATAATGTCTCATATGAGGCATAAATGTCAACACCTATATAAAACAGCAAGATACGTTTGACTATTCGGTGGAGACTGCTCGCGGAGAGCCCAAACGCCCGTCTTACGGATTGGTTTTGGCACTGTTCCACCAGGATCCCACACACTGGGTGAGAGACAGTGGCGCCGGTTGATTGCCGTTTAGAGGCCAAAAACGGTTACGTTTAGCTATTGAACGACGGGGAAACGCCAATAAACTGGCGATCGTCGTCGTCGTCGTCGTCGTCGTCGTCGTCGTCGTCGTCGTCGTCGTCGTCGTCGTCACTCCCGAGTCGTGTGATCGGAGACTGATTCGTTTGCCTTGTTCTGAGTGGAGGCTTAATGCTCAATTTGAATTCAAATCGCATAGGGTGGGCGGTGGTTTGTGTGGTGTTGCTGCCGGCATGTGGCTCAACAGCACCTGCTCGACTGCCCGATGCGTCGTTGTATCGGGCTGATTTGACTGAAATCGTGTCGTCTACAGCAGCCACCGGTGCCGTCATGGTGATCGATGCACCAGGCATTGTCGACGATCGTGTGATCAGCGCGGGTGTCACGGGCGACGGTCGTAACATGACAAGCGCCACGCCGGTGCGCGTTGCGAGCGTGACGAAAACCTATGTTGCCGCTGCGCTGTTACGGCTAGACGAGACCGGACAGCTCGATCTTGATGAACCGATCGGTGGATTACTGTCGAGTGATTCGCTTGAACAACTCAAGAACGGTGGACACGACGGCGACCGAATTACCGTTCGTCACTTGATTACCCATACGGCGGGTTTGCCCGATCATGTGAGTGAACAGTACCTACGCGCAATCATCGAGGATCCCTCTCGACACTGGACGCGTGATGAACAGATTGCCATGCTCGCATCCGGTCTCAACCCGGTTGGTGCGATTGGGGAGAAATTCCACTATTCCGATACCGGTTATATTCTGCTTGGAGAAGTCATTGAACGACGTACCGGTCAGGCCTTGCCAGATGTCGTGCGGACACTTCTGAAGTTCGATACGTTGGGTCTTGAGAATACGTGGTGGGAGCTACTTGAAACCGCTCCAAACGATGCGCCCAAGCGTGCTCGACAGACCTTCAATAACATGGATGTTACTGACTGGAGCGCGACGGTCGATCTGTTCGGGGGCGGAGGACTGGTGGCTAGCGCGGACGATATGCGTGTCTTTTTTGCCTCCTTGTTCGACGGTGCCGTGTTTGATCAAGTCGAGACCCTGGAATCGATGCTGTCGTCGGAGGGGCTGCCGCACGATAGTCCTTATCGTTTGGGACTGTTTGAATACGACGTAGACGGCGTAACGCTCTATGAGCATGGCGGCTTTTGGGGCACAAATGTGCTCCATGTGCCGTCGCTCGAACTGACGGTGTCGGCTGTCGTGTTGGATCAATCCGGGTACGCATCCTTACGCTCGCTGATGCATAAAGTGGTGACTGATTACGTTCGGGGTCAAGCTGAATCAATAAACGAGTGACGTGCTTGCGCAACGCAATAATCCCACACACACGACTTTTATCGAACGTCGACGACGCAACAGCGACTAACGTTCTTGCTTTGCCAGATTGCTTCCTCGTGCGGTCAGCTGATACGTAACGCGTTGCGTACGCGGATCGGTGTCGGTGATTTGAAGTAGCCCATGATCAACCGCGAGCGACCGACATGCTCGAATGGCGAGCGAATGGGCGACGCCAAACTTCCGTGCAAAAGAGCGCGAGTTGTCGGTGATATCCATCGCAGTGGCCAATAAAATGGCGGCGCCAAGTGGCTCTAGCGGCGTATCATCTGTTTGGCACAGTGCGTCGATCGCCCGCAAAAACTCCCGGTCATTCATGGGTGTCCTGAAGGCGCAGTACGACTCGAATCGATTTTGATGTCGGTGTGAAGCTCTTCGCGCCATACGACTGATGCGGTACTAGCACATTGAGTTCGGGGTAGTAGCCTGCGAGGCATCCGCGCGGAATGTCGTAGGGTAACAGCTTGAAACCGCGCGCAATGCGCTCAACCCCATCCTCTCCGATACCGATCAGATCGGCACGACCATCCGCTGCGGCGCCGATCGCCCGCAGGTCGTCTGCATTAGCAAAAATAACGTTACGCTCGCCGGACACACCGCGATAGCGATCGTTAGAACTGTACACGGTGGTGTTGTACTGATCATGCGATCGAATAGTTTGCAACACAAACTCTCGTTTCGTTAGATCGTTGCGTTGCCAGTCGGTGCGCTCAGGCAATGCTGCCGCATGAAAGTTGGCGCGTTGCGTTGACGTTTGCCATTCTCGCTCGGCCGCCGGGTTGCGCAACTTGAAGCCGCGTGGTCGACGAATGTTGGCATTGTAATCACCGAAAATGGGTAAAACTCGACTAATCATGTCGCGAATTCTGTCGTGATTGTGTGCAAGCGCTAACCAATCGACGACGCCATTGCCAACGGTTGCCTTTGCTATTCCGGCCACAATGTTAACTTCCGATTTGAGTTCGTCAGACGCCGGTGGATTAAAGCCGGTGGACCCATGCACCATCGACATCGAATCTTCAACTGTGACGACTTGCGGCACCCCATCACGGTTGGCGTCGAGCTCTGTCCGTCCAAGGCACGGTAATAAGAAGGCAGTTTTGCCGGTGAGGAGATGACAGTGATTGAGTTTGGTCGCAATACTTACGGTCAACTCCAAGCGCCGCATCGCGTGTGCAATTAGGGCGCTATCGGGTACCGCGCGAGCGAAGTTGCCGCCCAAGGCGACAAATGCTTTGGCTCGACCACTGAGCATCGCGCCAATGGTTTCGAGTACATTGTGACCCGGTACTCTGGGCAGCGTTGTACCCAGTTCTTTTTCCATCGCGTCGAGTAATGTCGAAGGCGCGGTTTCGTCAATCCCAACCGTGCGGTCGCCCTGCACGTTTGAGTGTCCCCGAACCGGGCAAAGACCGGTTCCGGGCCGTCCGATATTGCCGCGTAACAACATCACAGAGGTGAGTTCGCGGATAGTATCGACCGCGTGTTCGTGCTGGGTAAGACCCATCGCCCAAGTGGCGATGACGCGCTCGGAATCGATGTAAATGTCGGCGAGCGTTTCAATGTCTTGGCGCGATAATCCGGCTTGGTCTTCAATGTCTGTCCAATCCGTGTTGGCGACGCGCTGGCGATAGGCGTCGATGCCGCTCGTGTGTTGCGCAATAAACGCGTCGTCGAGTACTGCGGATTCGCCTGTTTGTCGTGCTGAGGCATCGCGCGCAAAAATGCGCTTCGCCATACCTCGAAATACCGCCATATCCCCACCGCTGCGAGGACAGAAGTAGTCGGTGGAGGTGGGTCGTGATCCGGCTCTGAGCATCTCTAACTTGTTTTGTGGATCGGAGAAGCGGCGCAAACCTCTTTCTTTAAGCGGATTGATCACCACCACGCGTGCACCACGAACGGTGGCACTGCGCAGATCCGATAACATACGTGGATGATTAGTTCCGGGGTTCTGACCGATCACAAAAATCGTGTCGGCTTCCTCAAGGTCAGCAAGTTGAACGGTGCCTTTACCGACCCCAATCGCTTCGGTCAGGGCGATGCCGCTGGCTTCATGACACATGTGCGAACAGTCGGGAAAGTTATTCGTGCCGTATAACCGCACAAACGTTTGGTACAAAAATGCGGCCTCATTACTGGCACGCCCAGACGTATAAAACTCAGCCTCATTGGGATCATCCAGCGCATTCAGCGCCGCACCGATGGCGTCAAACGCGTCAGTCCAATTCACTTCCGCGTAGCAATCCGATTCGGCGTCGTAGCGCATCGGATGAGTGAGGCGTCCCTGTTTTTCCAGCTCGTGGTCGCTCCACGTGCGAAGCTCCGTGAGCGTATGTTGAGCAAAAAAGGCAGGCGTCGCGCGTTCTTTGGTTGCCTCCCATGACACGGCCTTAACGCCGTTCTCGCAAAATTCAAAAGACGAGCCGTGTTCCGGATCACCCCACGCGCAGCCCGGGCAGTCAAAGCCATCCGGCTGATTGGCCTTGAGCATGGTTTGCGCCCCACGCAGTGGCTTGCCGCTGGCAACAAGATAGCGCCCCACGCTTCGAAGCGCTGGCCAGCCACCGGCGGACGGGTCGGTTGTGCCCCGTGTGTTCCGGGATTTTTCGTCGTTCTGACTCAAGAGGGGGGCCACGCATGATATTAAATGAGAATCATTCGCATTATACGCGGTTTTTGGGTGCGCTGGTATCCCTGCCGGTTTCGGTGTCAGGTGGAAGATCGGTACGTTCGTGTGATGGAAGTGCGCGCGTATTCGCGGTAGTGGACGAGGCTACGCGCCAGCGAGAATGGTTCGACGCTGAGTACTCGGCGTTCAGGCATTGGCGCACCGGAATCGATTGTTCATTCAGTGCAGAATACGGCGTTGGCTTTGCTCGTCGCGTTCGGCGATACAGGTCTATCTGATTTAACACACTGACAGCACGTTGCGTTTCGCACGACGGTCAGTCTTAGCCTCCGGCGTCGTCCGAAGCGAGAGACTGACTCATCATTCGTCGTTTTTGATAGTCGCGAAGATGCCTCTTTAACATCGGTGCAAGCAAGTAGAGGCCAAGAATATTCGGAATACAGATCACGAACACCAGGGCATCGGAAAAATCGAGCACAGCGCTCAGTTGTATGGAGCAGCCCACCACGACGAAAAAACAGAACACGGCTTTAAATCCCACATCCGCGATACGAGACTCTCCAACCAAATACGTCCAACCTTTCAAGCCGTAATACGACCACGCAATCATGGTGGAAAAAGCAAACAAGATGCCGGCAAGAGCGATTGCATAGGGCGACCAAGCGATGTTGCGTTCAAATGCTTGGGAGGTCATTTCTATGCCGCCCAGTCCCTGCGTAAAGCCAGGTTCGTAGTACAGGGTGGTAATAATAACCAACGAGGTCATAGTGCAAATGACCACAGTATCAATGAACGGCTCCAATAGGCCCACAAACCCTTCGGTGATGGGCTCGTTGGTTTTTACGGCGGAATGCGCAATCGCAGCGGAGCCGATGCCCGCCTCATTCGAGAAGACGGCGCGCTGAAACCCGACGATCATCACGCCTAGCGCGCCACCGGCCATGGCTTCGGCGTCGAAAGCGCCTTTGATAATGGCGTTAATCGCAAACGGAATTGCCTCGTAGTTCATGCCGATGATGAGGGTGGCGCACACCACATAAAAGATGGCCATGAATGGCACCACTTTTTCGGTCACGCGGGCGATGCTCTTGATGCCACCAATGATGACCAGTGCCACGACGGCGGCTATGGCCAGACCAAACAGCCAGCCTTTGTCGCCGAACCAACTGTGATCCGGTCCGCCCGTTACATTAACAAATTGCACATAGGCTTGATTAGACTGAAACATGTTGCCTATGCCCATGCATCCAACGACGATCCCAAGCGCATAAAACTTGGCCATAAAGCGACCAAATTTTGGTAATCCGCGTTCACTCAGGCCGTGCTCGAGATAGTACATGGGCCCACCCGAAACACTGCCGTCTGGGTTTTCCCGTCGATACAGCGTACCCAGCGCGCACTCGACAAATTTTGTCGACATGCCCAATAAACCGGCGATAATGAGCCAGAGCGCAGCGCCAGGACCGCCCACCGAAATCGCCACCGCCACACCACCAATGTTGCCGATTCCTACGGTGCCAGAGACAGCCGTGGCAAGCGCTTGGAAGTGGGAGATTTCACCGGGATGTGTCGAGTCGCTGTAGTCGCCACGCACAATTTGAACGGCGTGCCGAAAACCCAGGATATTGATAAAACCAAAGTAGAGCGTGAAGAAAACGGCGCCCGCGACGAGCCAAACAACGACAAGTGGCAGCTCTGCGCCAAACACAGATACGTTAAAAAAAATCACGTTCGACACAAACGTCGTCAGCGGCTGGACCGTGCGATTGATGAAGTCGTCAATGCCTGTGGTACCGCTTGCGTGTGCGCCGCTTGTACAAAGCATAGACAGCAGTAGAGCGGCCTGTCGTGCCACGTGGGAAGAGCGTCTGGTTTGGTTAGGCCAAGTCATTCGCGTCTCTCTGTGTGTTAATGAAACTGTATTGCGTTGTCCGATGCCGAGATGCCTTGCTGACCGAAATACAATGAGATCAACCGCATCCAGCTCTGAAGAGGACGATCCGCGTCAATCGTTTTTGCCCGATGGGTGACGCACCTCGCCGCACAAGCGAGTCTGATCTTGGGTCATTGAGTACGCCAGCGCCAAGGATGAAGTAAAAGCTGACCGACTGCAAAATCCACCTATCACGTCACTGCGCACCATTGAGCGGGATCTCATCACATCGCAGGAATACTTGAGCCCGAGTCAAAAAATTGTTTCACTGTAAACATTAAATTACTGGGGATTTATCATGTTTAGAGCACTCTCGTTTTTAACTATTTTGGTCGGATCGCTGTCCACGGTCGCTGAACCATTGTCCGCCGAGGCCCTTTGGCGCATGGATCGGGTCGGTGCGCCCGTCATCTCGCCTAACGGCGAGCATATTGTTGTGGGTGTGACTCGTTACGCGGAAGAAGACGGTGCTCCAGAGTCACGTTTATACCTATTAAATGAGGACGGCGAGCCGGCACGCGCGCTCACGATGTCAGGCGCCAGCGCCTCATCGGCGGTGTTCTCCCCGGATAGCAGCACGCTGGCTTTCGTCAGTAAACGTGACAAAGACGAAGCAGGGCAGGTGTATCTGCTGCCCATGAGCGGCCCCGGTGAGGCACAGAAATTGACGGATATCCCGACCGGTGCTGGCGGGATACGTTGGCGCGGTGATCATATCTATTTCATCTCAAACGTCTGGCCGGGAAAATCGTTTGAAGAGATGGCCACGGCCTTGGGCGAGAAGAAAGAAAGTCGGGTGTCGGCACATGTGTGGAACGCCATGCCGTACTCATTTTGGGACCACTGGCTGGATGAGGCGCGTGAACGACATGTTTTTCGTATCCACGTTGACAACCAGTCCGTGGAGGCGCTCACGCTCGGCACGGGACTGCAGCTTTCCCGCGGTTCGATGGGTGGCAATGGTGAGTACGATGTGCGGCCCGATGGCAGCGCAATCGCGTTTGTGGCCAATAGTCGTACCGAAGGCATTTACCCCAACAATGATGTGTTTTTGCTCTCGATCGGTGGCGATTCGGCCGTGAACCTTACATCGGATAACCCGGCTTCTGACAGTCAGCCACGCTTTTCGCCGAATGGCGAGAAACTGGCGTATGTGTCGCAACGCATTGAGGGTTTTTACGGCGATACGGCCCGTTTGCGCGTGAGGGATGTTGATTCGGGTAAGGTGACCAAGCTGCATGAGGACTGGGATCGCGCCCTGTCCGGTCTTGTGTGGTTGCCGCGCAGTAACGGGTTTTTGGCCGCGATTGACGACGCCGGCACGCGACGCATTTACTCAATTCCCTTGCGCGGAAAGCCAACATTAATCACGGATGCGACGAACTACGATGGAGTGAGCGTGGCGGCCAATGGCAAAGTCGTGGCGCGCAACCAGAGTTTCTTATACCCGCCGCGGGTCGTGACCGTGGATACACGTCGAAAGTCCGTAACGCGTATCGACACGTTCAACGATGACGTGTTGGCTGAGATTGATATGGGCACGTACGAGTCGGTGACCTACAAAGGGGCGGATGGCGCGGATATCCAAATGTGGATCAACTATCCGCCCGGATTTGATAAGAGTAAGGAGTATCCGCTTTTCTTACTGATCCACGGTGGACCGCACGGCGCTATTACCGATTCATTCCATTTTCGCTGGAACGCACAGGCTTTTTCGGCTTGGGGGTACGTCACCGCTTGGCCAAATTTTCACGGTTCGTCCGGGTTTGGACAAGACTTTACGGATGCGATTAACCCCGATTGGGCGACCAAGCCCTACGCCGATGTGATGGCGGCAGCGGAGTGGTTCAACAGCAAGTCATGGATTGACTCAAGCCGCACGGTGGCGGGCGGTGGCAGCTACGGCGGTTACCTGTCGTCGGTGTTACTCGGTCGTGAGCATCCGTTTAATTCGTTGGTAATCCACGCTGCGGTGT
Organism: Pseudomonadota bacterium; assembly: GCA_039028935.1. Taxonomy (NCBI): domain Bacteria; kingdom Pseudomonadati; phylum Pseudomonadota; species Pseudomonadota bacterium. Next base: position 40,999 of record JBCCHD010000016.1, read on the forward strand.
ACAACCTCTATTCTCAAAACTCGGCCGACTTTGCGGTGCATGAGCAGCGTTTTGGCCCCTATTGGGAGCGTGACGAAATGGTGCGCGCCATTTCACCGCACTACGAAGCGGGCAAATTTCGTACGCCGAGTTTGATTATTCATGGTCAAAAAGATTTGCGTGTGCCGGTGGGCCAGGCGTTTGAGTTGTTCCGCGCGCTGCAGCTGCAGGGCATCGATTCACAGCTCATTTACTACCCCGATGAGAACCATTGGATCCTCAAGCGCGACAATTCGATTCATTGGTATACCAGTGTGCGTGACTGGATTGCGAAGTACGCCGCGCCAGGTGCAAACTAATCGATACGGCTATTAGCTGGACTATATTATTCGCCTGCGATCGCGCGAGGTGATCGCAGGCACGATCTGGCGCACGGTATCGATTAATCGGAAGATTTGGGAAACAAACCAATGAGGGCGCTATGCTGATCAAGACGAGACGATCGCGACCCGGTGGCTCTGCGCCGGTCGCGCGGCGAGATTTTTTAAAGTTTATTGCTGCCCTAGGCCCGGCTATGCTGAGCGGCTGCAGTTCGTGTGTCGATGCAAAAACCCGCAGTTTTGGCGGCAAAGTGATCGTCATTGGTGCCGGCGCTGCAGGTCTTTCGGCGGCCTATTTTCTTGCAAAAGCGGGTGTTGAAGTAGAGGTGTTGGAGGCGGCCTCCACACACGGCGGTCGAATTAAAACGGTGCGCGACTTCGTTGACTTCCCAATACCGCTTGGCGGTGAGTGGTTGCACACGGATGCCGATGAACTCATCGACGTGACCGGTCGCGAAGAACCCAATATAGAAACGGTTGGTTATGGCGAAACAGAACGCTATGGTTATTGGGAGGAGGGAGAGTACGCCGAGACGGAGATTGACGGATCAGAGGATCTAAAATTTGTTGGCCGCACCTGGCTGGATGTGTTTGATGAGTTTCTGCTGCCAACTGTTGCCGGTAACATTCAATTTAATCAAGTCGTCAAACACATCGACTACAGTGGGGCTGAAGTCACTGTAACGACCGTGAAGGGGAAAGTGTTTCGTGCTGATAAAGTCATCGTCACAGCACCGCTTACTCAGCTTCGAGATGTTCTGACGTTTGCGCCCTCGCTGCCGGATAACCTCCAATCGGCGCTCAGTGATGCCTATATATGGGGTGGTCTGAAGGCCTTTATCCAGTTTTCCGAGCGTTTTTATCCAAGCCTAATCGAGTTTGACGGTCGCTCTGGCGAACGCGGCGAACAACTTTATTACGATGCGGCCTACGGCCAAGACACATCGGCTCATGTATTAGGTTTATTTTCGGTGGGGACGAGTGCCGAGCCGTATCAGGCCGCGCATCGTGATAAGCAACTGATCGAATTTGTGCTTGCTGAACTCGACCCAATTTTTGATGGTCGCCCATCGAAGTCCTATCAACAACATATCGTGCAGGATTGGAGTGCCGAACCGCATATCGGCATGGCCTATCTCGCGTCGTCTGCAGATTGGCGAGTGCCCCGCCAATTTGCTAAGCCTATCGACGATCGGGTGTACTTCGCGGGTGATGCGTACATCGACGACTGGGAAGGCTGGAGCATGGTCCACTTGGCTGCTCGCTCGGCGCGTATTGCGGTGGATCGAATCTTAGTGTAACCAGAGACTGTCGTGTAACGGGCCGCTATGTTACGCGTCGAGTTTTATAAGAGTGGTATGTGGTGTGCCACTCGAAGGTCACTAACGTTTCGGTAAAAAAATTACGCATCATGCTCAAAAAATAGGAATAGACTCCAGTTAATAAGCGAAAAAGACACTAGGGGAGTCTATCGTCACACCTATCTTTGGCGAAATTATCATCACGAGTTTTCCTTTCGCGCCGCAAGGCTATGCGTTATGTGATGGGCAGAGTTTATCGGTGTCTGAAAACTCCGCGCTATTTGCTGCTTTGGGCAACCGATAGGGTGGCGACGGTACGTCCACATTCGCATTACCTGATTTGCGTGGCCGCGTGCCCAGTCATCAGGACACCGGGAACGGCATGACCACCCGCACGATGGGTCAGCAATTTGGTGAGGAGACCGCGACATTGACGGAGGCGCAACTGCCTTCGCACACGGCGTTCCCCGATAGTCAACAGGAGCGTATAGGTGTTCGCGGACTATAAATGTCGAGGTAAGTTAAATTACTAACCATTCTGGATACGAAGCGTTCGCAAATCGCGTTTAATCAAAAAAACGAATCGATACCAATTTATGTGGGGCGGACGTGAATCAGGCAATGACACATTATTTGGTGTTAGTTCCTCGAGGTCCTAAAATTGACGAGAGTTCTGGTAGGCGCTTAAGCAATCGCCTCTCCCAAGGAGGAACCTCTCCGTACTTCTGACGAAGAAAATTGACAAATATACGAATTTTCATCGGCACATACTGACTCTTTCGATAGTGGGCGGCGAGCACCGCGCCTTGAATTCGATGCTCTGGGAAAATCGGAATGAGTAGGCCGTTAGCCAATTGCTCTTCTATAAAAAATACCGGCATGAGCGCCATACACTCACCATTCAACACAGCCGCTTCAAGCATCCAAATCGTGTTAGTGAGCACTTTCGGTTCGATTGATACAGGCCTGACCTTGTCAGTGGAAATATAAGGAATGACTGGGTCAGGTGTCACATGATTGTTATGGGCGAAGCGATGTTGACTTAAGTCGTTCGGCTCTTTCGGACTACCAAATTTGTTTAGATACTCTTCTGTCGCGACTACCAATCGACGGATAGGCAGTAGTTTCGCCGATTCGATGATTCCACTCTGTGGTGACTCGGGTTGAATACAAACATCAAATCCTTCTTGAACCGGGTCACAGAGACGGTCATGTTGGTGAAGTTCGATGTCTAAATTCGGGTGATTCTCCTGAAATTCACACAGATCGTTGGCCAAATAGGCCGACGTAAAGGAAGAAATACAGCTCACACGAAATACACCACTGAGGCCCCATTCCATCGAGCTGACAGCCGATTTTGCGTCGTCTAGTTCGGCAAGAATTCTTACGCAGCGCTCATAGAAAATGGTCCCGGTATCGGTGACGTCTAGTCGGCGAGTGGAGCGTTGCAACAATTCGAGTTGAAGATCAGATTCAAGTTGATTAACACGCTTGGTGATGACCGACTTTGATGTGCCCGTCTGGCGCGCAGCCTCGGCGAAACTGCCGACTTCTACGACTTTTACAAACGCGCGCATGCTCGCTAATTCATTCATGCCGGAATCTCGATTAGTACCAATTTGCGAACGCTGAGTCGCATTTTTAGGTGATTATCAACCTTATCGAATCTGATTATAGTCATAGTTGTAACAAAAAATCGGATTCTTCGCTTAATTATCTATTCAAACGCAGTTAATCAGTGTTTCCAGACCAGCCGGGGGGAATGTAGACCATGAAAAAAATTGCATCGAGATTCGTTTTCTTATCCGTATCCGCTCTTCTATTCACAATAGGCGTTCATGCGCAAAATGTTCTGGAAGAGGTATTCGTTACGGCCACTAAACGAACCGAGAGTATCCAGGATGTACCGGTTTCAGTTAGTGCAGTAACGGGTGATCAAATTGAACAACTGGGCATTGGCGATATGGAAGATCTTTCTCTATATATCCCAAACTTTGAGATCAATAGCGCATCAATACTGCCTAATTTATACATGCGGGGCTTAGGTTCTGGTGCAACTCATTCTATCGAGCAGTCGGTAGGGCGATTTGTTGATGGTGTTTACATCAGTCGAGCGGCGATCAATCTGCATGGTTTCATGGATTTAGAGAGTGTCGAAGTCCTGCGTGGTCCACAGGGCACATTATTTGGTAAGAACACTGTCGCTGGCGCACTCATTATGAACACAGCTAACCCAACAGGCACTTTTGAGAGCGGATTTGATATTTCGACCAGCGACTACAGTACTACTGGTGGTAACACAGAATTCGAGGGATTTGTGTCTGGACCGCTGAATGACAATTTATCGGGTCGTATCGCAGTGCGACTAAAAGAATCAGACGGCTTCTACATAAACCGCTTGGAAGGGCCGGGTGGTCCGAATCGTGAAGACACGGGAGTACGACTAAAACTCGAGTGGACGCCCAGTGACGTTACCACCGTGCGATTCAAAGCAGAATACAATGAGTTTGAGGCCGAAGGTCCCGATGCAGCAGAAATTTCAGCGATTGGGGGTCCCCCTCTATCGGTTTATCAAATTGCGTCGCCAAACTTTACGCCAGAACTTGACTGGGTGGTTGATGTGGATTGTACGGATGTGGTGGCGGACCGCGACACGACCGGAGACGGTGTGGCCGATACCGCTACCAACACGGGTTCGTTTTGCCCGAGCCGGGATCAACAGTCGTCGAACTATACGCTGAGCATTGATCGCGATTTCGACCGCGGACGATTTACTTCTATTACTGCGTTCCAGGACTATGACTATCAACACAACTTCGTGGGTCTGGATATGGGGCTGGCAAGCGGTTTTAGAGCACGCCGCAACGAGGATTTTCAGAGTTTTTCTCAAGAGTTTCGCTTCACGTCTGAAGAGTCTGATTATCTCGACTACATCGTAGGTGTGTACTATGAAGACAGTGAAATCAGTCGTTTTCAAAATTCAAGCATTAATCTGGTAACAATCTTCCAGGATCCAACGGGGGGCTTTATTGATCGTTTCGAGCCTTGGACTTCAGAGACATCCACGATTGCGCTATTTGGTCAAGTCCGTCGGCACTTTAACGAGAACCTAACATTGATCCTTGGTGGACGGTTTGCGGATGAGGACAAGGACTTCGATTTCGAACGCTTCTTTGCTGAATATGGAACAACCAATGTGCTCAATATTCCCGCTGGTCCGGGTGGGCCGCCACTAACCGCATCCGCGAGTCGCTCTGAAAGCAAGTTCACGGGATCGGCGACATTACAGTGGCACGCAAGTGATTCTACGATGCTATACGCCTCCCTCTCTCAGGGTCACAAAACCGGTGGATTCAGTGATCGTATTGAAAGTCCTGACGTGAGTTTTGAGTATGACGAAGAGAACGTCGACTCAATAGAAATCGGGGCTAAATCTTCCTTCTTGGGCGGTGCATTAGCGCTTAATGTCGCACTATTTAGCATGGACATAGAAGGATTACAGCTGGCCACACAGCTTCCCGGTAGCATTCCCGCTTTCTCGGTATCTAACGCTGCCGATTCGACTAGCCAAGGATTAGAGTTCGATGCCACATGGGCGCTTAACCAAACCTGGACATTAGGGGCAAACGCGGCGATTACTGATGCAAGCTACGATTCGTTTCCGGGCTCTGAGAACTGCCCAAATGGTTTAACACCGGGACCTTCAGGGACGTGCGATCTTGCTGGATTTCCTTTGATCTTTGCACCTGATTTTAAAGGAACTGTCTTCGCTGATTTTTTTGTCAGCGATGCATTTGGGGGTTGGGACATCGGTGGCCGCCTTGACTACACCTACTCTGATGAGCAATACACCGACATTTCGTACTTCGACACGGTATTAACGGATTCTTATTCGATTACGAACGCCTCACTGCGTCTTATCTCGCCAAGCGACCGGATCACCGTGTCACTGATTGGTCGTAATCTCGGTGAAGAGGCCTACTGTGCATGGTGTATTCCGTCAGGCCCAAATATTTTGGCATCGATGAATGCGCCCCGTGAAATCGTGCTCAAACTTACTGCGCGATTCGACTAATAGTTCTTTTTTCCACTTGTAAAGGGATGCTAGAAAGATGGGATTGATAACGCCCACAGATCAGTCCGTGCTTGCCTTTAAAGGACTGCACCTATACCACGCTGGCGTATCAAATTGCTCGATGCGCGTGCGTATAACGCTCGAAGAAAAAGGACTACCTTGGACTAGCCATCATCTGAATATCGTTAAGAAGGAACACATCACGCCGGACTATTTTGGTATTAATCCCAATGGACTTGTTCCTACTTTGGTTCATGACGGCAAGGTTATTATTGAGTCCGACGACATAATTGAGTATCTGGATAAAACTTTTGAGGAGCCATCATTGCGTCCAAAGGACGGGCCTGAACGCGAATACATGGAATCTTGGCTTCACCGAGCTACCGCGATTCATATGAAAGCAGTCAAGACTCATATTTATGAGAAGCGTATGCGAGGCAAGATGACTCAATCGGGCGAGGAGAAAGCACAATACGAGAAACTCCAAAAAAACGAGTCGTTGCTTGAGTTTCATCGGAAGAGTGCAAATGGTGAGTTTACACAGCAAGAATTAGATCAAGCAAAGGCTGTTCTAGATCAGAGTTTTGCTGATCTTGAGGCGGCACTTGAGGGCCGAGAGTGGCTAGCAGGTGATCAATTCTCTCTTGCGGATATTGCCTGGGTGCCGTTGTTCTTTACTCTGCGAGTGCTCGCTGGATATTCGTTTGACGGGTTGGTCAACACCGCCGCTTGGGCGGAGCGTATTGAAGGCCGGTCGAGTTATAAAAAGGCGGTCCTTGATTGGTGGCCTCAGACTATGACGCCAATGAATGAGAAATCTGCGTAGAAATCCACACGGCGGTCGAGACTAATATGGAATCCGCATTCTGGCACTCGCGTTGGGCATCGGATGAGATTGGACTTCACCAAGAGGATGTTTCACCACTTCTCTATCGGTATTGGGATTCGTTAAGAGTGAGTCCGCGTGGTCTTGTATTTGTACCTCTGTGTGGAAAATCCACTGACATGCTGTGGTTAGCTAAGCACGATTTTCATATTGTCGGAGTTGAGCTTGATAAAAGTTCGGCTGAGAGATTTTTTATCGAAAACAAGCTCGAGTCACACGTCGATCAACGACACTCAATGCGTCGCTATCGAGCGAGCACGCTACCAATAACGATATATCAAGGTGACTTTTTTAACTTACCCAAATCCGTTATTCATGAATGCGACGTCGTACTTGACCGTGGATCACTTGTTGCCCTTCCTGATGTGACACGTCGTGCCTATTCAGAGAAGTTGAAGACTGACCTTTCGTCGAATGCTGAAATGCTGCTTATATCAATCGAGCATTGTTTAGCAGACGGGCCGCCTTATAGCCTGAATCATACTGATATTAACGCGCTATTCGGAGCACAGTATCGTGTGGGCAAGCTGGGTGAGGGTCGCGAAACTGTTAATGGTGAGGGGGTTCAAACAGTGGCTTATCATCTTTTGCCCTGGGCATTGAGTATTCAATCTAAAAGAGAACGCCAATGTTAGAGCTATATCATCACGGTTCATCAGTTTGCGCCGCTAAGGTTCGTTTTGCGCTGGCTGAGAAAGGCGTCGAGCCGGATAAGATGCACTACATTGATATTCTTAACGGCGAACAATTTGCTCCAGAGTATTTGAAAATAAACCCAAAGGCCGTGGTGCCTGCGCTCATCCATGACGAAAAGATTGTCAATGAATCGACGCTTATCTGTGAGTATATAGATGAGGTGTTTCCTGGCGAAACGTTGATTCCGTCTGAGCCGTACGCGCGTACTCAGATGCGCTTATGGACCAAGGCTGTAGACGAGCAACTACACCCCGCGTGCGGCGAGCTTACATTCGTATGTTGTCATCGCCATATTGTGATGCGTTTAGGAAAAGATAAGCTTGCCGAGTTTCTAGCCAGCACTCCTGATCAGTCAGTCACTTCAAGGTGGAAGCAACGCAAACAAGAGATTGTTCGACTGGGTTTCGATGCGCCCGGAATTGATGCCACGATTCGATTGTATGACAGCTATTTGGAAAAAATGGATAAGGCGCTTAGTGGTAGTTCCTGGTTGGTGGGAGAGACGTTCACGTTAGCTGATGTTGGGCTAACGCCCTACGTTAATCGCCTCGATATGCTCAATATGTCAGGCATGTGGCGTGATGATCGATTTCCAAATGTCGAGGACTGGTTTGATCGAATAAAAGCGAAACCGAATTTCAAATCCGCGTTTCTGGATTGGTGTCCAGAGCAGTTAACCAATGACCTGAAAACCTTCGGCACCCAGAGTTGGCCCGATGTTAAACAGATTATTGGTCTTACTTAAGGAGTGATCATGGGCCGAATGAGTGGAAAAGTGGCTGTTGTTACTGGTGCAGCGCAAGGTATTGGGTTTGCTTATGCCGATTGCATTGCGAGGGAGGGCGGCAAGGTAGTTATTTCTGATGTAGTCGATACATCTGTTGCTGTTGAGTCAATAACGTCTGCCGGTGGCGATGCAATAGGTGTTAAGGCAGACGTTACGTCGGATGAGTCCCTAGTTGCGATGGTTGAGGAGGCTGAAGCGACGTTCGGGCCCATTGAGGTGTTGGTCAATAACGCATCTATATTTGCCTCACTAACGCTCAAGCCTTTCACAGAAATAACGCATGAAGAATGGGATGCTGTTATGCGCGTAAACGTCAGGGGGCCAGTTCAGGCAACCAAAGCCGTGCTGCCCAGTATGCTCAAGGTCGGTCGCGGAAAAATAATCAATATCTCATCAGGTACTGCGCTTCGCGGCGCGCCAATGTTCTTACATTACGTATCGTCCAAAGGTGCCATCATCGCGCAGACACGCGCCCTAAGCCGTGAGATTGCTCATAATAATATACAGGTTAACACCATTGTTGTTGGATTAACCGAAAGCAAGGGAGTGAAAGAACACAAACAACTTGGTGCAGCAAAAGCGCCGACACTCGCAATGCGCGCTATTCAGCGAGAGATGCTTCCAGCAGATTTGACAGGCGCAATGTTGTTTCTCGCTACTGAAGACAGCGATTTCATTACGGGACAGAGCATCAACGTCGATGGCGGCGCGCTCAATCAATAGCGAGTAAATGTGGGGAGTTTTGTATGAAACCATCAGCAGTAGGCCCGGATTATTCACCGATTGATCATTGGATTAATGGAGAAAACTCGCCACCAAGCTCTGGGGAATATTTCGTCACGCGTAATCCATTAGACGACACGGTGCTTACGAAGGCGGCGGCGGGTACGGTTGATGATGTTCACAGGGCGATTGGTATAGCCAATGAAGCTTTTACTTCCTTCAAGTCCACGCTTCCCAAAGAAAGGGAACGTATTCTATGTGAAGCAGCTGCTCTTCTAGAGCGGGATCGGGATGAGTTTGTCTCGATCTTGGTCGATGAAATTGGGTCGCCGATTCGAAAAGCGGGCTTTGAAGTCGAGAAAGGTCTGGCCTTTTTACGAGCGTCTGCTGGTATGACACGTCAAATGACTGGTAAAACGATACCGTCGGATGCGCCTGGGAAGTTTAGTATGAGTGTTCGCTCACCGCTTGGTGTGGTGGCTGCGATTACGCCTTTTAATGTCCCGCTAATAAAAGGCGTACGCTTAAGCTGTAACCCAATCGCGCTGGGCAATACAGTTGTGATGCTCCCTTCCGAAGAATCGCCGCTACTAACACACCGATTGGCACAGCTTTATAGCGAGGCTGGTCTGCCAGAGGGCGTGTTTAATGTTGTATCCGGTAGCGGATACGACATCGGTGATGCACTAACCACTCATTCCCTTGTCAAGATGGTGACATTTACGGGATCTTGTCGAATCGGTCAACACATCGGTGGGCTGTGCGGTAAACATGGTAAGCGTATGACTCTGGAACTCGGTGGCAAGAGCCCGCTTGTTGTAATGGCCGATGCTAAGCTGGATGCTGCTATCCCGGGTGCGGTACAAAGCATATTTATGTATCAAGGCCAAGTATGTATGGGTGCTAGCCGCGTATATGTGCACGAGGATATCTTTGAACCATTCTTAGCAGGCTTCAAAAAAGCGGCAAGCAACCTAAGCATGGGAGATTTACGTGATCCAAGCACAATGATTGGACCCATTATTAGCCATAGGCAGCGCGAGCGGGTTCGTTCTCATATTGAAGATGCGATAGATAAGGGTGCTACTGTTGTAACAGGGGGCGAATGGGATGGTAATCGCTGTCAGCCGACTATTCTTACAGATGTAACACCGGAAATGACTGTCTACGCTGAGGAGACGTTCGGCCCGGTCGTGTCGGTCTACCCAATTCGAACACTTGATGAAGCAATTGAGCGCTCAAATGACTCTCGATTTGGTCTCAGCGCCGCGATTTACACACAAAATATTGAGGACGCCATGCGTTACGTCGACGAAGTCGAGTCAGGCATGGTGCATGTGAATGGATCTTCTTTGCATGATGAGCCTCATGTGCCGTTTGGTGGCACCAAAGACAGTGGCGTGGGTCGGGAGGGAACCGAAGAAGATATTGAGGCGATGACGGAATTAAAATGGGTAACAATTCAGTTGTAGCGAGCTATATTGATATGCTTGTTGAGTGCATAGCTTTTTCAGTAGAAAAGCCTGTCTTTCTGAACGAGTTGTATGTCGCAGGATTCGCGTTGTAGGAATGTTGATTCTCTATGACAACGATTTTTCAACATGTGCTCAGAAGGTGCGCCTGTTGTTAAATGAGAAACAGCTGGAATGGGAGACCGTATGGCTTGATCTGCGGGCGGGCGACCAACATGATCCAGAGTATCTAACCCTAAATCCCAATGGCGTAGTACCAACGATAGTTGACGAAGGGAAGCCAATCATCGAGTCAACTTTGATTCTTCAGTACCTCGAGGAAAAGTTTCTAACCAATCCGTCGTTCTATCCATCGGGCGCAAGCGATCGATACGGGATTCGTTTACTTCAGAACAGGATTGATACCGCATTGCATGCAGACATTGCGGTATTGAGTATTAGCGTCGCATTTCGCCATGAACTTATTGCACGCAAGGGTGATCTGGTCGCTGACCACATAGAAAAAATTCCTAACCCTGTGATGCAAGGCATCTGGCGAGGTGCTATCGAGGAGGGTTTGCGGAGTCGACCGTTTGTGAATTCTTTGCGTAACTGGCGTGACGCAGTTCAACAATTGGAAAACCATCTACAAATTGGTGGCTGGCTTGTTGGTGATAAGTATTCGATTGCCGATATGTCCTACGTCCCTTATATCGTTCGGTTAGACCATTTGGGGTTGCTTCAGTATTTGGTTGACGACTGTCCTGGCGTCGTAAAGTGGATTTCGTCGATCCAACAGCGCCCTGCTTATGCAGCGGCATTTACTAACGTGATTGATAAGCAAAAGATTGAATTTTTGCAGCAGTGCGCACGGAATGAGGCCGTCGCAATAGAAACCGCATTAGCGTCGTTGTAACAATTAGTTGTAGGGGTGTTTGAAGGTGAGTGAATTTAAGCAAGGTTGGAAACCACTCGTGGCCGCTACGGTGGGCACGATGTGTGGAATCTTTACGCTTACGAACTACTCGCAAGGGTTTTTCGTTGGTCCGGTAACTAGTGAGTTCGGTTGGAGCCCGTCTGAATTCTTCTTGAGTTATACCGTATTGATGTGCTTGGGCCTGTTCACTGGGCCGATTATTGGGACGATTGCTCAGAAAACTACTCTGCGAACAGTGGGTATCATTGGACTTGTAGGCCATTCTCTAGCGTACGTATTACTCTCCTTCAACTCTGGTTCATTGATTCTTTGGTATCTCAGCTGGGCGCTACTGGCGATTCTTGGCGCAGGTTCATTACCGATCGTCTGGACTGGTGTTCTGAACAACTGGTTCACAAAACACCGGGGCAAGGCCATTGGCATCACTATGGCGGGTACAGGACTTGGTGCGTTCTTACTACCACCTTTAGTTGAGTATCTGATATCCAATCACGGCTGGCGAACTGCTTATCGCGGTATCGGTATCGGCGCTCTGCTCATTTCTTTGCCAATTGTCGTCGCGCTGTTTAAAGAAAAACCAGAAAGTGAAACGCTCAACGACTCTCAGGCTGAATTGATGTCAACCTCGAGTTGGGGTATGACGCGAGGTGAAGCTATGCGAACCGCTCGATTTTGGATTCTAGGTCTCGTTTTGTTTGTAACGGTTGTTGTGATAGCAGGCTTGCTATCTAACTTTGCGCGCATAATGACCGAAAAGGGATTTGAAAGAGGGTCTATCGCGCAGATTGCGGCAGTGATGGGTCTGACAGTGGTTCTTGGTCGACTTATCGTTGGCGCTTTAGTTGATAAGTTTTGGGCGCCGGGTGTGGCGGCTTGTTTCTTCGCGCTCCCAACCATTGGGTTGCTAATGCTGGTCAATCTAGAAGTTAGTTTTGGTGTCGCTATCGTGATTGCAGTGATGGTTGGTTTAGCTGCTGGCGCTGAACTCGACTTATTGGCCTACTTGACGAGTAAGTATTTTGGTCCGGCGCACTATCCCACAATTTTTGGCGCAATTATAGCGTTCTTCACGGTGGGTGCCGGAATCGCGCCACCACTATTTGGTGCCGCTGCTTCAGCTTATCAAGGATATACGTTTATTCTCACCATATCGATTGGACTATTAGCACTATCGATAATCTTGTTCTTGGCGCTCGGTAGATATCCGATAATAGAGAGCAAAAACTCGGTCGCTGCATAAAGTGCCATACAAGCGTTTAGTGTATGGATCCTTCATTTACGAATGCTCAGGGTGGAGATTTCAAGCTCAGTCAATGCAGTTTACGACTGCGGCGAAAGATGAGGTGTAGCATGGCCAGAGTTATGCTTGGAATAGTCTCGGTTCTACTGCTCTCAGTTGCCTGCGATACATCAAATGAACCCTCCTCCGGTCCAATCGGTAATAACACAGTCGATTTAATTGTAACGGTACTTGGATCTGGTACACCCATTCCAAGCCCGACTCAATTCGGTACTGCTATCTTGGTTGAGGCCGGTGAGGAGTATCTTTTGTTTGATTGCGGACGAGGATGCACGACCAGGCTGGCGCAATTAGATCAAGCTCTCATTACGCGAGTTACGCATCTGTTTATTACGCATTTACATTCAGATCATATCGTCGGAGTCGATGATCTCTGGCTTAACGGTTGGACGCAAGGAAGAAACATACCACTGGAGATTTGGGGGCCTGAGGGTATTCACCAAATGATGGCCAGTATGCGTGATGCATTTGCGTTTGATATTCATCGACGGCACACAGATGGACTGCCTGCGACTCAGGAGGGCATCGCTGATGCGTTCACCGAGTTGTTAGATGACGGAGTTGTGTTCTTTCGCAATGGCGTCACGGTGACCGCGTTCAAAGTTGATCACGCTACTGTGAAACCGGCCTGGGGATTTAGGGTGGACTACAAGAATCGTTCGGTCATGATTTCAGGCGATACAACCGTGACGGAGAGTTTATATACCTATGGAAAGGGGGCTGATGTAATTCTACAAGAGGTTATTTCACCACTTATGACCACGTATCTTAAAAATAACTTCACACCAAAACAGGTTGCCAAAGTACTGTCTTACCATACGGAAGCAAAAGACGCAGGTGATGTCTTTAGGGAGTCTGAGCCCAGGTTGGCGGTCTATTATCATACGGGCACTTCAGAGAGGTCCACTCGCCCACTGCTCGCCGAAACCCGCGAAGTTTATGATGGTCGTTTGGAAGTGAGTCACGATTTGTTTCAAATTCGGATTGGTGATGCAGTGACAACTCATAATATGTCTATCAGAAACTAGTGCCACTCGATTTCACGCTAGGCAAGTACGAGTGGTGCTTGTTCAACTTTAACTTTTGGCCAGGCGCCACAACCGGAGAGTAGAGAATGGCACTTGATAAACCATATAAAAATATACCAGGAACAACAATTTTTGACTCCGATATGGCCCGGGCAGGCTATCATGCCAATCAATTCTGCATGTCGCTAATGAAGCCCGAAAACCGAAAGCGTTTTCGCGAGAATGAGCGCGCATATCTTGATGAATGGGCGATGTCGGAGGAGCAAAAACAGGCGATTCTTGATCGAAATTATCTGAGACTTCAGAAATTGGGTGGGAACGTTTACTACTTTGCCAAGATTTTTTTTACTGACAAGAAAAGTGTGTTGTACGGATCCTCAACAATGGCCGGCATGACGGAAGAAGAATACAAAAACATGATGCTAAGCGGTGGTCGATCTATCGAGGGTAATCGATACCGAGGAGGTGATACGAATGGCTAGAATAACCGCAGGGGTTTCCACCTCTCATGTGCCGGCGATAGGAGCAGCCATTGATCTTGGAAAGACCAAGGAGGCGTATTGGGAGCCATTATTTAAGGGGTACGAATTCTCAAAGAAATGGATCGCTGAGGAGAAACCCGATGTAGTGTTTCTTATCTATAACGATCACGCTTCAGCGTTTGGGCTGGAGACAATTCCGACGTTTGCGATCGGTTGTGGCGAAGAGTATGAGAGTGCGGATGAAGGTTGGGGGCCTCGTCCAATACCAATCGTGCGTGGTGCGCCCGACCTAGCGTGGCATATTCGCCAATCGGTAATCCAGGATGATTTTGATCTAACAACGATTAATGAGATGAAGGTAGATCACGGCCTGACTGTGCCACTTTCATTGCTTTTCGGTCAGCCCGAAGCGTGGCCCTGTCGCGTTATTCCATTGGCGGTAAACGTGATCGTTTATCCGCCGCCATCCGGTCGAAGGTGTTACATGCTCGGAAAGGCCATTCGCCGAGCAATCGAGTCTTTTGATGAAGATCTAAACGTCCAGATATGGGGAACGGGCGGTATGAGCCACCAGCTACAAGGTGAGCGAGCCGGGTTGATTAATAGTGAGTTCGATCGACAGTTTTTGGACGATATTGTGCATCGCCCCAGCGAACTTGCAGATAAGCCACACGTCGAGTATATGCGAGATGCCGGAGGCGAGGGAATTGAGCTGGTCATGTGGCTAATCATGCGCGGTGCGCTGAATGACCACGTGACTGAGCTGCACCGGCATTATCACGTGCCAGCGTCTAGCACCGCTGTTGGCCACCTGATTCTCAAAAATAGCGGATAGCCGGCAGACTGCGAGTGAGGGAACCCAATGGATCTTGCCACGCTTATCTAACTCAGGGAGCGTAGGATTTGCCATTCTCCGGGCAAATAGGGTTGCTGGGGTTTGGCGAGGTTGGCTCTTTGCTGGCGCGCCAATTGTCGTGCGAGTCGATAACTCTTCGAGCTTTCGATCCACGATTTGCCGAAGTTGACAGTGGCCCGACTAACGCACTTGGAGCATTGCCTTCGGTTGTCGCGGGCGTTTCTCCTGAAGACGTCGTCATAGGAAGCTCGGTAGTCTTCAGTGCGGTAACGGCGGACGAAAGCGTTAATGCTGCAAAATCAATCCGAAAAGCCATTCATCGACACACATGGTTTATTGATCTGAACTCGGTCTCGCCGGGTTCGAAGGAGAGGGCTGCTGACTTCATAACCGCCGGTGGGGGGCGCTTTGTTGAATGCGCAGTGATGTCACCGATCGAACCATTGGGTATTGCTTCGCCGATTCTGGCGAGTGGGCCATTGGCTGAGTCGTTTAGCCCAATCGCTGCGAGTCTCGGTCTTACGGGTTGGCGCGTAATTTCTTCGAAACCTGGCAAAGCCTCGGCGGCGAAGATGTGCCGAAGTATCATTATTAAGGGAATCGAATCTCTTATATTCGAATCTTTACCTTGCGCGAGAAAACTGGGCGTCGAATCGGAGGTGATCGACTCTTTGACCAATTTGCTGCCGGGCATCGACTGGAACGAACAGTCACGCTATATGATAAGCCGGACCATACTTCATGGGCAGCGTCGATCGGACGAAATGGAGCAGGTTTGCACTACGCTAGAAGAAGTGGGCTTTGATTCGTTGATGAGTGCGGCCTGTGTTAAGAAGCAAGAGAATTCAGCTCGGTATGACGCTTTGGCAAACGAAAAATCATTGACAAAGCTGCTCGATCAGTTGATTTGGCTAAACTCAAACCCAACGCAAGACTAATATCAATCGACAGTAACTACGATGTGTCACGTTATGTCCGTTCTAGGAGTCTTAGATTCAAGTTTTCAACCTGCTATATACTTTGCGTGCGTTGTCGGAGAATATTGCGATTTTCTGCTCCTCGCTGATATTGGCTGAATCGATGTAGCGTCTTGTGTCGTCAAAGTGATGACCGGTTTCAGGATCAATGCCTCTTACCGCTCCAACCATTTCAGAAGCAAACAGTATATTCTTTGTCGGAATAACTTTGAGGAGCAGATCAATACCAGGTTGATGGTATACGCACGTATCAAAAAAGACATTGTTCATCAGAAGTTCATCGAGTGGTGGTAGTTTCATCATGTCGGCTAAACCGCGAAATCGGCCCCAGTGGTAAGGTACGGCGCCACCACCATGCGGAATGATAAACTTAATGTCCGGAAAATCTTTCGTTACAGAAGACGTCATAAGTTGCATAAAGGCTGTGGTATCAGCATTCAAGTAGTGCGAACCTGTCGCATGGAAGCAAGGATTGCAAACGCCACTGACATGAATCATGGCTGGAACATCCAGCTCCACCATTTTCTCGTAAATGGGATACCAATAGCGGTCGCCGAGAGGTGGAGAATTCCATAAGCCACCTGATGGGTCCAGGCTAAGATTACAACCGACGAAATCATATTGTTCGACACATCTCTGTAGCTCGGCAACCGAGTTTTCTAAGCCTGTGCCAGGTGACTGCGGTAACTGACAAACACCTGTGAAGTTTTCCGGATAGAGCTGGGTGAGACGATAAATAAGCTCGTTACAATGTTCGGTCCAGTACTTACTGGTCCATGCGTTTCCAATATGATGCCCCATCCAACTCGCTCGCGGAGAGAAAATTGTCCGATTCGTGCCTCGTTCCGCTTGGAGTTTAAGCTGAGCATTAGACACACTTTCCCTTAGTTGATCATCCGAAATGTTGATGGATCCTTTTGCGCCTTGGGCATGCGGATCTTTTTCTAGCAAACTCTTTTGTGCTTCGCGATACGCACCCAGTTCGGGCGGGGCCGTTGTATAGTGTCCGTGACAGTCGATAATCATAAGCGAGTCTCCTGGAATAAATGGCCGGTACAAGGCACCAACGATAACAATCCAAGAACTTAGCGCGATTGCAGAGTTCGATTATCCATGGCCTGGCAACCAAAATTCACATGCAGGGACTTCAGATTCCGTGCATGTTACGAATTTCGATTACACAGATAATCAAAACACTATCAAGTACTGCAATGAGAACGTGAAGATGGATACGCAAACTAGAATTAGTTGTTCTTTGGTTCGCGGTGGAACCTCTCGGGGTCTCTATTTCTTAACCGATGATCTGCCACTTGATCCGCGAGAACGCGATAGAATTCTGATCAGCGTTATGGGTGGGCCAGATCTACTTCAGATCGATGGTGTGGGTGGAGGGCACTCACTGACAAACAAGGTAGCGTTAGTTTCCCGTTCACGGCGACAAGATGCCGATCTCGATTATCTTTTCTTACAAGTTGCACCCCAATCGCAAACTGTTAGCACAGCACAGAACTGCGGCAATATTCTCGCTGGTGTAGGCCCTTTCGCAATTGAAAATGGCCTGATCGTCCCGTCTGGTATGCATACTCGAATGACCGTTCATATGGTCAACTCCGGAAATCGGTGCGAGTTAAGTGTAGAGACACCGGGTGGACTAGTTGAAGTTAATGGCGATGCGCGAATCGATGGTGTTCCTGGTACTGGTAGTCCCATTGTGTGTAGCTATCTTGATATTGCAGGATCTGTGACGGGAAGTCTGCTCCCAACCGGCAACCAAAAAGACATGTTCGAGGAAATCGAAGTGACATGCATTGATAATGGCATGCCCGTTGCCGTAATAAGTGCGTCGGATCTCGGACTCTCCGGCAAGGAGTCACCAGATTCACTTGACGCGAATGAGCCGCTCAAGCAAAGGCTTGAGACCCTAAGGCTAATTGTCGGTCGGGCGATGGGGCTTGGCGATGTCAGCGAATTGTCAGTACCGAAAATGTGCTTGATTTCAGAAGGCAAGCTCAATCAATTGATTCACACAAGAATGTTCATTCCTCATTCTTGTCATCGATCAATTGGTGTTCTTGGTGCGATTAGTGTCGCAACAGCCTGCCTATTACCCAATTCGGTGTGTAAAAGAATATCTCGAGGCCTCACTGGGAAAACGGAGCTTGTCGAAATTGGACATCCGAGTGGTTCGCTTGCGATAAATCTTGAGATAGACATGTCTGCATCGCTCTCAACGATGATAAAAAAAGCCGGGGTGATTCGTACTGCAAGAACAATCATGCGGGGTGAAGTAAGAGTGCCCCGGTCCCATAATTAGTGATACAAGTGGAGTAAGGTTATGCGAACGGTGGCGGTAAGAAATATCGAGCGTGGTAATAAAGCCGAAATCGATGCTCTAGCTGAGTTTGGCGTTGCGACAGTGCATGAAGCACAAGGCCGTGTAGGCTTGATGAAGCCATATATGCGCCCTGTGTTCCGTGGTAGGCGAATTGCTGGGAGTGCAGTAACAATTCTCGCCCAGCCTGGAGACAATTGGATGCTCCATGTTGCCATCGAACTCTGTAGACCCGGTGACATTTTGGTGGTAGCGGTTACAGCCGAGAACTCCGACGGTATGTTCGGCGATCTACTGGCAACCTCCTGTCAATCGCGTGGTATCAGTGGATTGGTTATCGATGCCGGAGTGCGAGATGTAAACGATCTAGAGAAGATGAATTTTCCAGTTTGGTCTCGGAAGATTTCGGCAAAAGGTACTGTCAAAGAAACACTCGGGTCGGTCAATGTACCAGTTGTCTGTGCGGGTGCGTACGTGGTGCCAGGTGATGTAGTCGTGGCCGACGACGATGGTGTTTGTGTCGTACCTAGGCGTCGCTCAGGAGAGGTTGTGCGATTAGCACAACAGCGCTTTGAAAATGAAGAATCGAAGAGGCAACGACTCGCTACCGGCGAGCTTGGTCTGGATATGTACGATATGCGACCCAGGCTAGCGGCGGCCGGTCTTGAGTATGTTGATTCGTTGGAGGATTTGTAGCGTAGATTGAGCGTTTTCCGAGGCGGCTGATACAATGTCTCTATGCCATACGTCAGTTTTCGTCAAGCCAGAATTTTTCTTGCCACCTGTAGTCATTCCAGCATTACCGGTGCCGCTCAGGCTATAAATCGATCGCAAACTTCTGTCACCAAATCGCTACAGGAGATTGAGAGCGAGTTGGGCGTTGCGCTATTTGATCGAACCTCTAGAGGTGTTACACCCACAGCTTATGGTAGGGCTCTTGAACGAGGCGCCGTTCTTGCCGCCGAAGCCATGAGTTCTGCAGGAGAGTTGGTTCCGCCAGTCCTCGTACAGGAGTCCCCCGGCTTATCTCGATTTTTCCAAATGGACGTCTCAGATAGGTGGTTGAACTCGTTTCTTGCGGTTGCAGATTGGCAAAGTCTCTCGTCTGCTGCACAGCATCTGGGTGTTACGAAATCTGCCGTGTCCTCGAATATTCGCAAGCTCGAAGATATGTTAAGTGCTACCCTTTTCGAGCGTCTTCCCAGTGCAAGTATCCCGACGCGTTTTTCGCGACAACTCATTCGATATATAAAACTCGCTCGAAGTTACATGCGGCATGCGGTGGACGAAGTGTTGTCGATGCAAGGAGAGGAGACAGGGCAGATTTCAATTGGTAGTTTGCCGTTTGTCCGCACTCTGATAATCCCCCGAGCGATTGCACGACTGAGACAAGCACATCCAAATTTCGATGTATCTACTTTGGAGGGTCCGTACGACGACTTGGTGTCTGCATTGCGATGTGGTGATATCGATTTACTTGTTGGTGCTCTACGTGGGCCCAACCTCGAGCCAGGGCTGGAGGAGGATCCGATAATGACTGATGAGCTGTCCGTTATTGTTCGAGTGGGTCATCCACTGCAAAATGTTGAGCCACTTACTTGGTCTATGCTGCTGGATTATGAGTGGATCTTGCCTAGAGTAGGAACGCCAACTCGATCACTGTTTGAGACCGCTTTACGCAAGCAGAAAATGCAGTGTCCAGAACACGTAGTTGAAACCAGTTCGATGGTGCTTTTGCGGGGACTATTACTTGAAGGAGATCAGCTAACTGTTCTGTCTCGGCATCAGATAATTCGGGAAGAAGAGAGTAGCATGCTTGCCGTTCTACCTTTCAAGCTTCACAACACATATCGACCAATTGGTATCACTAGTCGGTCAGGGAGCAATATGGCTCCTGCGGCAAAGCTATTGGTAGAGCAAATTAGAGCTGTGGTTATGGATCTCACCTAGATCTCGCAGCGTAATTCATTACTAATCAACGAATATTCAATGCCCACTTCTGAGTAAACCAACTATTCTTTTTGAATGGTGACGATCCAAGTGAGGGGCTGTCTGACAATGCGGGACTCAGGCAAGAGGCAACCATGAATATTCTCTTAGCCGGTGAAGGAGCTTTCGCCGATAAACATGCTTCGAGTCTTCGCAATATTGATAATGCATCTATCGGTGCGCTAGTGGGCGGTATTCGCGAAGACGCCGAACGATTTGCCGAAAAACACAATATACCTTTTTGCACAACTGATTTTGATGAGGGTCTTGCTCTATCTGACATCGATGCTGTGATACTCGCAACGCCGACCCCGCTGCATGCAGAACAGGCAATTAAAGTGATGAGGGCTGGCAAGCACGTTCAAGTAGAGATACCGATGGCGGACAGTCTAAGCGACGCTGAAAGAATTGTATCTGTTCAGAAGGAGACTGGAAAAGTCGCGATGGCAGGACACACAAGACGGTATAATCCCAGCCACCAATGGATCCACGAAAGAATTTCGCGAGGAGACTTGATTCTTCAGCATCTTGTTGTTGAGACCTACTTTTTTCGCCGTCGAAACGTCAATGCAGAGGGAAAAGTACGCAATTGGAAGGATAATTTGCTCTGGCATCATGCGTGCCATACCGTTGATCTCTTTCACTATCAAACACAAGAGTTGCCTTCGCAAGTCTCTGCAATACAAGGCCCACCGCACCCAGAACTCGGTATCGCGATGGATATGGGCATAACGTTGAAGAGTCCATCTGGTGCTCTGTGCACTCTATCGTTGTCGTTCAACAATGATGGACCACTTGGAACATACTTTAGATATATCTGTGATAAAGGAACATTCATCGCTCGATATGATGAGTTGTTTGATGGTTACGATCGTCCGGTTGACTTGAGTAATGTCGATGTTTCCATGAATGGCATCGAACTGCAGGACCGAGATTTTGTTTCATCAATTCAAGAAGGTCGTGAGCCTCGTGCCAGTGTCGCACAGGTTTTTCCAGCGATGAAAACACTAGATCAACTAGAGCGATACCTAACATGAACGAGAAACCTGTGTTTGAGGCGGATCACGACTGGCTGACCTTTCATTCATCTCCTTCAAGGCCCAGATTCCAGTTGCCGAAAGGAGCGGTTGATGCGCACTGTCATGTGTTCGGACCTGGCGAGAAATTTCCTTATGCTGAACAACGAAAGTATACGCCCACTGATGCACCAGCAGAGGCGCTTTGGGCGCTTCGAGATCATCTCGGGTTTAGTCGAAGCGTCATAGTTCAAGCAACCTGTCACGGCAACGACAACCGAGCTTTATGCGATGCGTTGAGAAAGTCGAATGGTTTGGCTAAAGGTGTTGCATCTGTTGCCACGACCATAAGTGATAGTGAGCTAATCACACTGAGAGAGAGTGGCGTATGTGGAGTACGTTTTAACTTTGTTCGTCGTCTCGTTGATCCAAAACCGCTGATCGAATATGAGGCTCTTGCTCAGCGATTAGATCCTCTTGGACTGCATGTAGTGATTTACTTTGAGGCGGGTGATCTGCGCGAGTACGCTGAATTCTTTTCTTCTTTACCAGTTCCAATCGTGGTCGACCATATGGGTCGCCCTGATGTAACGAAGAATCCGAATGGCGAAGAATTTCGACAGTTTGTCCGGTTTATGAGTGAGAACGAAAATGTTTGGTGCAAAGTGACGTGCCCTGAGCGGTTATCCAGGGTAGGCCCGCCTGCATATGGGGACGTGGTGCCATTTGCTAAGAGTATTGTTGAGCGTTTCCCTAATCGTGTTCTATGGGGCACCGACTGGCCACATCCAAATATGAAAACACATATGCCGGATGATGGTCATCTGGTCGACTTTATTCCGAGCATTGCGCCGACGGTTGAATCGCAGCAACGTTTGCTAGTGCATAATCCGATGCGTCTCTATTGGCCAGAGGAGCAGTAGCAAGTGCTTGACGCTGCTCAAGGATGGTTAGCAACGGCATTGCAACCGGTCGTGGTAAAGCGAAGCGCCAAGGTGTCTGTGCTGGTTGGAACGATCTTAGTAGCTATCAATCAAGGTGATGTGTTTGTGACGGGGGCGCTTACTAGCGATCTTTTATGGCGTATCCCATTAACCTATCTAGTGCCCTACTGCGTGTCGACGTATGCGTCAGTAGACGCCATTCGGTCGACTGGAAAAGTGTAGTGTCGGAGTTATTGTCTGGCCAATTACAATTGAGAAGTAAGCGGATGCTGATTCATGCAAAAGTAGCGACACCACACGGGGTTGCCTATACGAGGCGGCTCTGCAAACACTTTGCGCATAAAATTCCTGCGATTGCCGAGGGCAACCGGGGCCGTATAGAATTCCCATTCGGCTTGTGCACGATTGAGTGTGACGACCGATTTATGCGAATCTCGGTGTCTGTCATAGATGAACAAGCCGTTGAGCGAGCGGAGCGCGTAGTTGGCGACCATCTAGAGAGGATGGCCAATAAAGATAATCCTATTATCGTTTGGCAACGAACGTCGGTTGAGTAGTCCCCGCTCGGTAAGTGATGAAGGGGTTTTGATTGATGCCCAAGTGGCGACAGATCATCAGATTGAGTGATTCTATTTTCACTGAAGTCAGAACAAAGAGCGATTCAATCGTAAAGATTGCACTTAATAAAGTAACGATAATCAGCCAGGTCGATCGGGCAGGGGGCAGGCGGCCCGCACAAAGTGGAATCCCTCGGCGACGCTACCATCATTAAAGGGTGGACTAAAAAAACGCACTCGCAGTCGATTGATTGGCCCAGAGTCGATGTCCATGTTGAAGCGGTTAGCCACACTGCCACCCGGCAACGAGAGGGGATAGAACATGGGCCCGCTGCCGTCGGGTGTTTGCGGAAACAGTGAGGTTTGATCATTGCCGCGCTGGAGAATCGGCTGCATCAGCCAGCCGGTCATGTTTGAGCCGGCAAACAGCACGACCCCTTGCGAATTTGACCACCCCGGACGCTGCTCAATATTGGGCGTCACCATATCAAAACGAACGGATTCGTCTGGTAAGCAACTGCTCGATACGATGGCACTGATGCCCGACGCGCTACGAAATAGGCTCTCTGGACACGTACCAGTTGTGGTCTGGCCATCGTGGGTTCGATAGCCGCCGTGTCCCCAGCCTTGCAGCGCGTTGCCGTCATCACGAAAATCAAAGCACTCTTGAGTATCGATGCCCACGTCGAATGCAACCGGGTTCGACAAAATCAGTTCGTTCACAACGGGTTCAACAACCAACGGGTCACTCGGCGAGTTGCGCAGCAGGATTATCAGTCTCACTTCGTAAGGGCCAAGATTCAGCGCGGGCAAGGTGCCCGTCCAGTTATTTCCAGAACCTTGAAATTCGCCGTCAGCCTGAATCCAGGGTCGACCAAATTCTCGCGCTGAGCGGAATTCGGCGGTAATGGTCTGCACCCGCTTGTTGCCAAGCGGGGGTAACACTAAGTTGAGATTAACGATCGGTTCGTCACCTTGCACGACCGGTTCAACAAGGATGCTCTTAATCCGTGAATCTTGCTCTGGTAGCAAGGTTGGGCAGGCCACCTGTAGCAAAGCGGCGGCGAGAATCAGTCCAGTCCGGTAGTAGGCGCCCATCGTTATCGTCTCTCTTTGTTGCTGGTTACTTCTGCATACCGAAAAAGAGGAGGATTAGGCTCACGACTCGACGTCGTACGTAAGTTTAGATCGAGACCGCGCTATCCGACGATGGCCAAATAGGCCGCGTTCAAGCTACTGAGAAGCCTGTCGTGATTTGCGTTTAAGCAGGCCTTGGGTTCGCACCGATTGTATAAATCCGTCGCTAACCGGCACGTCAAGATCATTGATCAGCGTCAGTTGCCATCGCCGGGCGCCGCGCTTGGCACCGACCACCGAATGATTGGCGACCCACCAAGAACGATGAACTTGAAGCCCGAGTGAGGGCGGCATCTGAGTAATGGCAGAACCGAACTTCTGATGCACGAGTTCGTTATCCGACTGGGTATAAACACGAACATAGTGTTCTTCGGCTTTTAAGGCTACGACCTCTTCCACGCGGATACCGTGGGTCTTCGTTAGAAACGTGGGGACGGGTAGGTTGGCGTCGACGCTTTGTGACTGGGCACCTTGGGCGTGACGTGTGACCAGCAACCACACTAGGAAATGCAGTGGCATCACGATCGTGGCGTTGGTGCCGTACTCGGCGGCAAACGCCAGCATCGGTGAGATGGCCATCAAGTCGTCGTCATCGTAGGCCGGCACCATTGGCAACTGTGACTCGAGGAAAAGCTCAACCAGCGTGAACGGCACAATCGCCAGAGCGCTAACGATCACAACCGGCTTGAGCCAAGATGGGGAGCGCAGGGCGTTTGGCCATTTGGTGTCGATCAACCATTGCGCGCTGAAAAGCGACACGCTAAACACAGTTAGGCGGACTCCCCAGTACACTACCTGTTGGCCTAGGGTGGCATCGACTAGCGCCTCATTCAGTTGCGATACCGTGGCGAGCACCGCCATGAGCGCCCAGAGCCGCAATGCGTCCGCAGATTGATCCGGGCGAATGTAATGAAGGAGACGGTTCATGAAGAAAACAGGACGGTTCAAGAAGAATCAGTAAGTTACATGAATTTTCGCTACGCACGCCCAACGCGCGACTCTACGATTAAACCTCGAATGACGAGCGGAGTGTGCCATGAATCGTGGCGTTTGGGCTATTGTGTTGAGTGTGACGATGCTGGCGTTAGCCGGCTGTGAGGGTGAGGGTGCATCGGGCGCAGCACCCGAATTGCCCTATACGGCGTTTTTTTCACCTTTGCCTGAGGCACCGCTATTTCCGACCACCAACGCGTTCTCGGACGAGAAACGCACACTCGGCGAGTTTCTCTTTTGGGATCCGATTTTATCGGGACAAATGAATGTCTCATGCGCGTCGTGCCATCACCCCGAGTTCGCCTGGTCTGACGGACGCCCCAAATCGATCGGTGCGGACGGTCAGGGACTCGGGCCGGAAAGAGTGGGTCAGCAAGTCACACCGTTCCATTCGCCCACGGTGCTCGATTCGGGATTTGCTGGCATTGGCAATGCGGCTCTCCCGACGTATTTTGAGTCGGGCCCCTATTTTTGGGACGCGCGCGCTGCGACGCTTGAGGCGCAAGCCTTGGATCCAATACGAAGCGCGTTGGAGATGCGAGGGCCGTTTTTAACCGACACTGAAATCTTTCCCGAGATCGTTTCGCGCCTAAATGCCATACCTGAATATCAGACTCTTTTTCAGGCCGCTTTCGAGGGGCCTGACCCGATCAGTATGGACAATGTTGCGAAGGCCTTGGCGACTTTTCAGCGCACACTCATTTCCGCGCCCACGCGTTTTGACGCGTTTCTCGCCGGTGACGAATCAGCGCTCACGGCAGATGAAGTAACGGGTTTGAATAAATTTATCAACGCCGGTTGCACTGATTGCCACTCCGGTCCGATGCTATCCGATTTTATTATTCGTCCGACCCAACCTGTCCTTGAAAACCTAGATGCCGTGCGAACCGCTCCCCTGAGGAATGTCGCGCTTACACCCCCGTATATGCAGGATGGATCTCAAGCGACGCTACGCGACGCCGTTGCACTCTATGAGGACCGCGACGATTTAGGCGTGACACTTGAAGACGATGACTTCGGTGATATCGAACGCTTTTTAAACACCGTGAACACGTCGCGTTTTTACGGCGAGGTGCCGACGTATGTCCCCAGTCAATTACCGGTTGGCGGGGATATTCTTGGTCCGTAGTGCGCACGAGCCGTTCATGCTAGCGCAAATTTGCGACGACTCTCTGATCAGAGAACTTACGTCATATCCATGCACTGATCGGCACTCGGTCCTGGCGGTCCATTGAAGTACGTTTCGAAATTGTTAGGTGGCATGCCGAAATCCAAGAAATTGATCACCCCATCCTCGTTAAGGTCAATATTCTCATCAAAGTTCTGATCGCCAACGATTGAGCCGAACGCAAATGAGAGCGCCGCCAAATCGAGGAAATTGATGACGCAGTCATTGTTGTAGTCAAAGTCGCATATGTTCCCCTGACCATCGTTGTCGGTGTCTCTCTGATCGGGATTGGAAACCAGTGTGCAATTGTCGGCAAAATCGTTGATGCCGTCTTCGTCGGCATCGGGCGCGACAGCGCTCGCACCCAATTGAAAGTAAATAGCATCCCGATTGTGGCCGTTGTTGGAGATGCCGGAAGCCACAATGGTGATTGAATCAAAGGCGCCCGACATTTGAAGGGTGCCATGCAAGGTCGTAAAGGCGGTGGCGGTAATCGAATTGTCACTGAGTGAGTAGTCGAAGCGGTTGGCACTGATCACGCTAATTGCGTCATTAAACGTGTACGTTCGCTCCAGACCAAAAACATGAAAGGTTGGATTGTAGACGGTCTGCGAAAACTCGATTGTCCAGGTATCATCCGAGTTGGCGACAAGGTTCTCCAGATACAGCCCGTCAGAGCCAACCAACATCGGTGTGTAACTGTTTGTCGCCCAGTCGTAACTATTGTCGATAAAGGTATTTGGACCATAGATCGTGGCTGAGTTGCCAGTACTGCTCATTGTTGCGGTGATGCCGCTGGCGCCCAGTACGCCACTGACCGCGGTCGGACCTGACGGGTTGGTGAGTGCCGTCCAGTCCATCCACTGCGTTTGGCCCATCGCGCCATGTGAATGAAATACCAATACCATACCGAGCAAGAGTGGTGCGAGGTGGCGATGCATATTGATACTCCTGTGCGCGAAGAGTGTTTAGACGGCGATCTTTGAACTGAGCGAGTGTTTCAAAATAGTAGCACGCGCATGTCCTACGCCAACGTCAAATCCCATCAAAGAAATTGATCGATGTACGCCGTCGACAACCGGCTGTGGCTATTCTGCCGACCCAGTACGGAAATCGCCGAGCCCTTCGTTACGGCGGTGGAACTCGCAGAAAGAGTTCTATTTATCTCGATTCGAACCGCGTTCACAGACGAGCTGAGCAATACCGTTTCTCTCAGGCGGTCTTTCGATTTGCCGCTCGACCACTCAGCTGCGCAACTTCGCCCAAAACACGGTTCAATACGTTATCGTTAAACCAATTTATCTTATTAATTACAATAAGATATGATTTTGTTCTGACTGATTTAGAATCAATATCAAGTATTGATTGACAAGGTTTCAGCACACGCGTCTAATCCGCGATGAGAATGATTCCTATCTATATTCTCGTTCCATTTTCCTCTTTCGGATAAAAATCTAATGAAATTCCTTACTTATTATTTGGCCTCAGCGGCGGCTGTGGCCGCCGTCGTGCCGGCGTCATTTGCGCAATCGGATTCGGGTGAACAACTCGAAGAAGTCGAAGTATTTGGTCGATACCTATACGTCGACCAGGTAAACGCGGTGAAGACACCAACGCCCATTATTGATGTCCCGCAGAGTCTGTCGATCTTCACGGCCGAACAAATTGCGCTCCAAGGACTCAGTAGCATCGGCGAAGTTGTTAACTACACGCCGGGTGTGAACACCTCTCAAGGCGAGGGTCATCGTGATGCTGTCGTGTTTAGAGGCGTGCGTTCGACCGCCGACTTTTTCATCGATGGCGTGCGTGATGACGTCCAATACTATCGGCCGCTCTACAACCTCGAACAGGTTGAAATATTGCGCGGTCCAAACGCTCTGCTTTTCGGTCGAGGCGGAACGGGTGGTGTACTCAATCGTGTGACGAAGAAGAGTGTCATTGATGAGACGTTCACAAACTATCAACTTACGTTTGATTCATTCGGTGAGTTTGGCGGTCAGCTGGATACCAATTATTCCATCAGCAACAAGTCTGCGCTTCGAGTTAACTTCATGTATGAGAGCTTGGACAATCATCGGGATTTCTTTGATGGTACTCAAATCGGCTTCAATCCAACCGCGCGGTTTCAAATTAGCCCTGATACAACAGTCGATGTTTCTTATGAATACGTCGATCACGAACGTTTTATCGATCGCGGCATTCCGACCGGTGCAGACGGAGAGCCGGTGGAGGCGTTTGATGAGATCGTATTTGGGGATGCCGCACTCAATGAAACGACTCTGGAAGCGCATCTCTTCCGTGCCACGGTTGAGCATGCCTTTACCGCTAATATGAAGGGCCGAGCAAGCCTGTTTCATGGCGACTATGACAAGCTCTATCAGAATTTTTATGCATCCGCTTTTGATCCCGACACGAATATTGTTGGGATCGACGGTTACATTGATACGACCGAGCGTCAGAACACGATTCTATCCGCCGATCTTATTGGCGAGCTTGTAACGGGCAGGATTGGTCATACGTTGGTCGCGGGATTCGAGTTTATCGATACGTCAAATGACAATGATCGTTTTAATCCAGTGTGGAGTGGCTCAAATGATGATGTTGAGTTCTTTAACGTGATGCGCCCATTGATGTTTGAGAACGGTATGGGCGTCAATGCCAGCGGTGACACGACTGCGATGACGTTCTCAGACTTGAACGACGATACCGCGGCTGATGTCGAAGTATTCTCATTCTATCTTCAGGATGAAATTGAATTCTCCGAGCAGTTAGATGTTGTGTTAGGTCTTCGTTTCGATAGCTTTGATATCGACGTTGACAATCTAGACCCCGATAACCTCGAGTCCCGAAACCGAAAAGATGATGAGGTGTCTCCTCGGTTTGGGGTTGTTTATAAGCCAGTCGAAAATGTCTCGATCTACGGAAGCTACAGCGAGAGTTTCTTACCAAGATCGGGTGAGCAGTTTGCGAATATTAATGGTGACAATAATCGGCTGGACCCAAATACCTTCTCGAACATGGAGGTCGGTATTAAATGGGATTTCGTCAACAGCCTGAGCCTTACGGCCGCGATCTTCGAGATCGAGCAAGAGTCGCCGGTCGTGTCGGATGCGGATGCCAGTCAGTTCGATATTATTCGTACGACCGTTGATGGTTTTGAAGCGCAGTTACAGGGCCGGTTAACTGACACTTGGACGATTTCCGCAGGTTACAGCTACCTAGACGGCAAACAAGCAAACGGCACGCTTCGGCCTCGTGAGCTTCCTGAAAACATGTTCTCAGTCTGGAATACCTATCAGCCTACAGAGAAAATCGGCGTGGGTTTCGGTCTCACCTATCAAGACGAGAGCTTTATCAATAACAGCAATAGCGCGACGTTGCCCGCCTATACGCGAGCCGATGCGATGGTCTTCTACAATCTGTCAGACACGATGCGTATTCAGTTGAACGTAGAGAATTTGACCGATGAAGAGTACTTTCCAAATTCGCACAGCACGCATCAGGCGACAGTTGGTGCCCCGCTTAATGCTAGGCTGACCTTTGTTAGTCGACAGTTCTGATCGACAGACATTACGTCACGAATTAACGCCCCTTAATTAAGGGGCGTTTTTTTTGCATAGCCGATAAATGAGAGGGCCTGGACGAGGCGCGTGTACCGCAACCAGTGCGAGAGCGTTGTGCTTCCGGGTGGTTGAGCACACAAAGCTGAGGCGAAACGCTGTCTACCTTATCCTCAACGCTTATGTAAACTGGGCACCGCAGAAGTCTTATTTTGGTTAAAAAATAAACACAAAATCGGCTGTAACATATTGATTTGAAATTGTTCTTTTGACGTCGTAGGGTATGTGAAGAACTGGTGAAATTAATAACACAATAAAAGACAACCGGGCGGCATTTTTCTTTTTGATTTTTTGATTAGGGGAACTCAATGACGTTCGAAATTGACCGTGCCAACGGCACGTTCGTGCGCCTCTGTGTTGCTACAGTGGTTGCTTTTCTTCTCACTCCATTCTCATTCGCGGCCGATCCTCTCTCACGGACCGCATCGCAAAACAGCAATCAAATCATTGTGAAATTTAACGCGAATAACGCATCGACGATGGGCCGCGCTGCCCAGACACGCGATATTCAAGCGTTGGATCGAGCGGTAACATCGATGCTGAGTGTAAACGTTCGACACGCGCGTCAAATCGCTACTGGCGGTGACGTGTTTCGACTTGAGCGCTGGTACAGTCATGCCGATCTACAAAAGCGACTCGCTAAGCTCAATGCCGATCCTGCGGTGGAGTACGCCGAAATTGATCGACTGATGAAGCCGATGGCGACGCCGAATGATCCGCGCTACAACGAACAGTGGCACTACTTTGAAAACACTGGCGGAATACGCTTGCCTGCCGCTTGGGACTCGTCCACAGGCAGTGGTGTAGTGGTGGCGGTCCTGGACACCGGATACCGTTCACATCCCGATTTGAACGCCAATTTGATTGGCGGTTACGACATGATTGGCGATACGTTTGTGTCAGTCGATGGTAACGGTCGCGATTCCGATGCCACTGATCCAGGCGACTGGGCCAGTGCGGGTCAGTGCGGTCCCGGTGAGCCCGCATCCAGTAGTAGTTGGCACGGCACGCATGTAGCCGGAACCGTTGCGGCAGTTTCAAACAATAATGTCGGTGTGGCAGGTGTGGCCTACAACGCGAAAGTGGTGCCGGTGCGGGTGCTTGGACGATGTGGGGGTTATACATCCGATATTGCCGACGGCATTATTTGGGCGGCAGGCGGTAGCGTCAGCGGCGTGCCAAGCAATGCTAATCCAGCCGACGTGCTCAATATGAGCCTGGGCGGTGGCGGTAGCTGCAGCAGCACGACCCAGTCGGCCATTAACTCTGCACGCGGTAATGGCGCCGTCGTCGTCGTTGCGGCCGGCAATTCAAACGTGAACGCATCGAACGCGAATCCGGCTAATTGCAGCGGTGTCGTGACAGTAGCGGCAACAAATCGCAGTGGTGGCAAGGCGTATTACTCCAACTTCGGGAGTTTGGTCGATGTGGCGGCGCCAGGTGGCGACGTGCGGGGCAATGCATCGAACGGTGTGTTGTCGACCTTGAATTCTGGTTCACAAGGACCGGGCAGCAGCAACTACGAGTTCTACCAAGGCACCAGTATGGCGGCACCGCATGTAGCAGGTGTGGCGGCACTGATGTTGGCGGTGGATGGGTCGCTTACGCCCAATGAAATTGAAAATACGCTGAAAAACACGGCGCGTTCGTTTCCCGCTTCGTGTAGTCAATGCGGCAGCGGCATCGTTGACGCCAATGCGGCAGTGGATGCGGTGTCACCCTCTAATCCGCCCCCCAGCGGCGGTAATGAGTTAACCAATGGTGTTGCCAAAACCGGCTTGAGTGCCTCACAGGGTAACGTGTTGCGTTACACGCTCGACGTGCCAGCTGGCGCTACTAACCTAAGCTTCAGTATCAGTGGTGGCAGCGGCGACGCTGATTTGTATGTGCGCTTTGGTTCCGAGCCAACCACCAGTAGCTATGATTGTCGTCCGTACCTCAACGGCAATAACGAAACCTGTACAATCTCCAATGTTCAGGCGGGCACGTATCATGTCATGGTGCGCGCGTACGCGACCTTCTCAGGCGTGTCGCTTGTCGGCAGTTTCGATGAGCCATCCGGCGGCGGAAACTCTGGTGGTTCCGGCGGCGTCGACAATCTGTCGGCATCACGCGGCAACTGGGTGCGCTACACGGTGGAAATCCCATCAGGCATGTCGAGCTTGGTAGTTAGCATAAGTGGTGGATCCGGCGATGCCGACCTTTACTTACGCTATGGC
Source organism: Pseudomonadota bacterium (assembly GCA_039028935.1). Lineage (NCBI taxonomy): Bacteria > Pseudomonadati > Pseudomonadota > Pseudomonadota bacterium. The sequence continues at coordinate 72,832 of JBCCHD010000016.1, forward strand.
TCCGCGCCGAGCACCAGTAGCTACAATTGCCGACCTTATCTGAACGGCAACAACGAAACGTGCACAATCAACAATCCACAGGCCGGCACTTGGCATATTGGGATTCGTGCGTATCGCACGTTCTCAGGAGTCGATCTAACGGCAAGCTGGCAGCCCTAAGGCGGTCATCATTACGAATTGGCGGCCGCGTCATCGCGGCCGCTTTTTTTGTGCCTAGTGACGCCGCTATGGATTCACTCGGTAGGCGCTGGGGCGAAAGCGCTGGCTGCATTGTGCGTATCGTGTCATTCTACTTCGCGGACTCGACGACTGAATGACGCGCGTGACTACGCGATGCACTAACAGCCTAAGTCCGCGCGAGACTGCACGTCCGCATTGGGGAAACAGTTTCCGGTCGGAAGTGAACTAGGCACATAGCGATCCAGTTCTGCGTCGTATAGCGCGGTTTCCAGAAAGGCAGTCAGCGCGTCGATTTCGTGAATAGTCAGACCCAGAGGCTGGAATCGACTATCGAGTTGGGTGCCCGGTAGTGTCTTTTGAGGCACCGCCGTGTTTTTATAGGCCACGATGTCTCGCACATTGGTAAATGATGCGCCGTGACCGTATACCGCGGTGTCCGCCAGATTGTATAGAGACGGGATCTTAAACTTAAAATCGTCTGCCGCATTGCCAGTGAAGCCGCCTCGACCACGCGAAACCGCGTCGCTCACGCTGCCATGAACGCGAGGGTCGGTGGTGTCTAAGTCGGCAAAACCAATGGCCATAAACACCGCATCCGCCGTTGAACCTGGGCGGGAACTCAATGCTGGTCCGGTATGACAGTTCACGCAATTGGCTTTACCAAAGAACAGCAGCGCGCCGCGAAGCTCTTTGTCGGTCATGGCGTTATCGTTACCACGCAACCATTTCTGAAACGGCGCACGGTTGGTCAGAAGGGTGCGTTCATAGGCAGCGATGGCCTTAGCCGCGTCCTCGAGTGTGTCGGTGCTCGATGGGTACGCCGCGGTAAATAACTGCATGTAGTCAGGCTGGTTCTGAAGCAGTGAATCGCCTTCAACACTAAGTCGGTGTACTCCCAGTCCGGCGATCGCTTGGATCTCAACACCGGATAGGCCTCGGGCGTTTTCTTCTTTGGGTGTGCCGGGCGTGCTCAAAATGGAGTCAGGTATACCGCTGTTAATTGAGCTATTACTCGCATTACCGAATTGACCGTTCCAGAGCATCACCTCTTGATAGGCGACGTTAAGCGTAGTGGGTGACGCCACAGGCTGTATATCCGGCAACAGCGGCGAGCCGGCGGGTGCGGTTGCGTCCATGTTGTCGCCAAGCAAACGCCCCTCGCCCACGAGGCCGAAGCCCTCGCCTCCATCAGCGATGCCCTGCGGAACACCGGCTTTGAATCCCGCCGAACTGTGATGACAGGTGGCGCAGCTATAGGTGCCCGTGCGATTGATATCAGTGGCCTGAGTCGCTAATCCTGTTTCGTGATAAAGCACTTGCCCGAGCGCCACCTTTTCTGCGGTGATCGGGTTGGCCGGATCGGCCGGAATATCGTCAAACGCGGTTTCGTCGGGCAGCGTGAACGACGCGATACCGCCATGGGCGGCGAGGCTCAACTTCAATTCGTCGCTCAGTTGCTCGGTTGTCGACGTAGAGTCGTTGCTACAACCAGATAGCAGTGCGAGTAGACAGGTCAGGCGCAAAAGCCTATGACAAACCCCGGACATAATGAGTGATCCTTTATTCAAGCTTCTTAGTGGATAGTGTCAGTATCCACTATCTTAGCCACCGAGTTCCTGGTTGTCGCAGACATCTGTCGCACTCCAGGCGCACGAATACGGCGAATTGCCTACAATTACACACTTATTGTTGAATGGTCCGCCGCATCATCAGGTGCCGAGAGACCCTGACTATCAAGGTCTCCCGTCACAGGGCGTTATGGCAAGCCATGCCAACAAGTTGGATTGAATCAGGCGTCGATGAGGGTCACTGTATCAGAGCCGGTCGACTGAGCCGATTTGAGTATTGAGCTTATTCGTCGAATTATGAATTGACCGAGGGTTCTTGTAATGCTCAATCGTGTGGCGCGGCGTTTCTGCCGCCTGTCGGAACAGGCTGTGCATTACAAATCGAGCAGCGTGGTGCTACATTGTTATTGCTCGCACAAGAGGTGAACGATAGCGTCTACGGATTTTCATGAATACCAAACTCACAATTCGATTAATCGGGTACAGCGTCATTGCGATCTGGTCTGTGTGGCTGATCGGGCGATCCTATGATTCTGAATCCACGGTCGAGGGGACCTCGGTGATTGAAGAGGGTGGACAGGTTGGTACGGCTGAGGAACCGCCACTACCCATTGTCGAAGCTAAGCAAGCAAAGAGTATTCGCCTGTATGTAGATCAGATGCTCGCAAGTGATGAGCAAATTAACGAATTGATTGACTTTGTTCGAATGAATCGGGATGAACCAACCTGGAGCGAGGCGGTGAAGGCCGTCATGACGGATGTGATTCGGATAACCGAGCGCTCGGCTTTCGAATCGGGCCAACTCTATGTCGAGTGTGGCGGTGGAATGTGCCTGCTTCGCGGTGATCTGAATATGGACACGACGCTTGTTCAACTGCCGGCCGCGTTGTGGTCGGCGTCAAGCTCTGGAGACGTGCGTTTTTCTACGGTGAAGAGCCAGCAAACGGCCGAGCACGGAACGGTGTTCGTTGTTGTCGCCCCCAATTTTGCTGTGCCCACACGACCGTAGCGTGACCGATCCCTCCGTGGCCGGTTTTGGCTGATCAATCAGTTTAAGCGGGCTGAGTCTTCAGCGGTGATTGTTCGCCTGGCACACGCGAGTTAGTGAAAATTTGCGGTGACTCAAATCGGTCACCGTGTGGTGTGAGTTACTGTGGGTACGCAACAGCCATCCAGGTGTGAATAATAAGAGGAACACAACGTCAATATGCCTTCTCCAGAAATGCTAAATGTGGCCACTCAGTTTGCGGATATCCTCACAGCCCTTGCGTTGATCGTTGCGGGAATTTGGGGTGTGCGAAACTATCGAAGAGTTAAACGCATTGACGCCGCAAAGTGGTTACATGAGTTGGGGCGCGAGTTTCAAACCTCACCGGACATGGAACGCGGCAAAATACTCTTGGACTATCAATACCGAGATCGGGTTGAGCCCCTGTTGTCGCGGTTAGTCATCCATTGGAATGAAGGGCTCTCTGAGGAAGATCTCAGTGATATCTTGGCCATTGACAAAGTGCTGAACGAGTTCGAGCATCTTTTATATCTTGAGCAATACGGTCACATCACTCGAGCGGATAGACAGACGTATTTCGGTTCGTGGTTTGCGCTGTTTCGTCAGCCCCATCGAGGTGTATTGCGGCGCTATTGCACCAACTATGGCTATACACAGCTTGCCGATCAGTGCTTGCCTGAACATCATCAGACTCAGGCAGATGAGTATATTCTGGTCTATGGCACGCTCTGTAAGGGCCAAGATATGCACAAGAAGCTGCGTATGCATGAGTTATGTGAGTTTGTCGATGAAGTGCGCGTGAGCGGGTGTCTCTACGATTTAGGGGAGTACCCGGGTCTGGTTCTCTATGATGATCTGGATGATGAAGACAAAGCAACGTCATCGACGGTTGCCGTTCAGCTCTTTCGAGTAACCGAGCCTGATCGGCCGTCAAAACCCAAAGAAGTGCTGACCAACATCGATAAGTATGAGCGCTGCTTTCCTCCGCCAGTTGGCGTATCGGAGTACCGGCGCACAACGCTGTCGGTGCACGTAGAAAAAATATCGCGGAATGTCGACGCCTGGTTATATGTCTACCAAAAGGATACGACAGGGCGTCCACATGTCGTTGACCTGAATTGGAGCGATTATCTTGCCCAGCGATCTGGCCCAAGCTAGCGTTCAGAAGTTATTGAGTAAAGATAGAAATAGAATGATGAGAAAAATGATTTTACCGACAGGACCTTTGCGATGAGCGCGATGCGCAACACCTTATTTCGCCGTTTAGCCGTGACCTTCGTGTGCATCCTGTCCATGATTGCACAGGCTGACGATGAGCGACTAAATCTTCTTTTTATGGGAAACAGCTATACATTTTTCTATGACCTGCCGGGATTTGTGGCAGAACTGGCGGTGGCCGACGGCTACGAGGCACCGCGACTGATTGTCGATTTGCAAGGCGGAGAATATGTGGGTTATCACTGGAGTCAGCTCCAATTTGCACCACAGAACAACCTTGCGCATCCGGATATTCTAGGATTGACGTTTGACTATACTGTGATTCAGGGGCACGCAGAGGGAGCAACAACACTCAACGATCCTTCAAACGAGTTCGTGCCCGATCTCATCGGCTGGTCACAAACGGTGCGCGACGCACCCTCCGGAAATAACGCTGGCATTGTGTTGTTTCAGCCGTGGGGGCATGCTCTGAGCCATCCGGTATATGCCCACGCATTCGATTCACCTCAGACGATGCAGAGGCAAATTCGGTCAAACTATGCGCTTGCTCGTGCTCAGATCAATCAATTAGTGGCGCCTGCCGCGGCGCAGATCGCCCCAGTGGGCGATGCCTTCGAAGCCGCATCGTTTAGTGGGTCTCTTTACGAGTTCGATCACTTTCACCCGTCTGCAATGGGCTCCAGACTGGCTGCAATGATCCTCTATCGCACGCTCTACAAAGAGCAGGTAAGCGATATTCAGTTTTCTATGATCGAGACGCCCTTTTTGACAGAGGCCAACTGGACGTTTGTGACGGCGCTTGCCGATGCGACCAATATCAGCGCAGCCAACAGCCTGAGCGACGACGATGGCGACGGCGCGTATGATCTGTTTGATAATTGTCTCGCCACGGCTAACGCAGATCAGTACGACAGTGATCAAGACGGTTTTGGAAATGTCTGCGATGCCGATTTTAATAACGACTGTGTGATCAATTTCGTCGACATAAATATGTTTTCGACCGCGTTTGCCTCCTCGTCAGAGGACTTTGATTTGAACAACGATGGGGTCGTTAATTTCTTGGATTTTTCCGTTCTTGCTGGTTTGTTTTTAAATCCACCCGGACCGAGTGCACGAGCGCAATGTTAGCCGATACCGCTGGCGGCACGCTGCATTTTTGACACGCATCCTCACGCTACTGAAATGCCGCTCGACGAATACGCTGAACAAGGGTGTCAGATAAGGACAGGCGTCGGTGAATGTCTTCCACCGTGTGCGCGAAGGCCGACTGCCTAACAGGCTTGCTGAGTAAATAGCCTTGTGCATAGTCACAACCTTTGGCCAGCAAGTACTCCAGTTGCTCGTCGGTCTCCACGCCTTCGGCCACCACCTGGTAACCCAAGCTGTGAGAGAGCTTGATAATCGCATCTGAGATTGCGACGTCATTTTGATCGTAAGGAATATTTTGGATGAATGATTTGTCGATTTTGACGATATTTAGCGGCAGTCGTTTCATGTAGCTGAGAGACGAGTAACCGGTGCCAAAATCGTCCACGCAAATCGAATGGCCTAAGCTACGGAGCCGTTGCAATTCCGCTTCGGTGCCCTCGCATTCCCCGAGCACGTTGCGTTCGGTGATTTCAAGGTCAATGCGACTGTGCGTAACCCCATATTCTTTGAGAATGCCTTCAAATCGACTGGCCATGTTGCCCGTGACAAACTCGAGGCTCGACGTATTGATAGCGATCGATTCGAGGTAACACCCCTCTTGATCAAACTGCTCAATGGCTTTACACGTGTTGCGCAGTACCCACTCGCCGATTTGCACAATTAGCCCATACTCTTCTGCAATAGGGATGAACTCGTCAGGGGGAATCAATCCAAGTTCACTGTGTCGCCACCGAATCAGTGCTTCGGCTTTAACCACTTCGCGGGTCTTGAGATCGATAATCGGTTGAAATTCAAGGAAGAACTCTTGTTCTGCGAGGGAGTGACGGATAGCTGATTCGATTGAGATATGCCTCGCGGCTTTGGTCGCGACTTCCTCGCGGTAGAAGCTAAACGCGCTCGCGCCGTGATTCTTGGCCGTATACATGGCGCTGTCGGCACACTTCAATAGTGCATCGCGATCAGTACCGTCATCCGGCGAAATGGCAATACCGATGCTTGTGCCGATGGTTACTTCTTGGGAGTGAATGAGAAAACTCTTTGTAAGCGTTTCAATAATCCGCTCCGATACGCGTTGAGGTGCCAGGTCTTCTTCGAGTGCTTCGAGAATAATGACGAACTCGTCACCACCGAGTCGACCCAGAACATCCGAATCGCGGAGTAGGCCTCGAATTCGGGTAGTGACCCGTTTAAGCAGTTCATCTCCAACGTCGTGGCCCAGTGTGTCA